>NZ_CP196186.1:0-193210 GCF_051553595.1 Streptomyces sp. HUAS TT11 | reverse complement strand
CTCGAACAGGAGCGGGGTCGGTCTGCCCGGGTTCGGTACTGTCCTGGACAGCCCTGACTTTGCCGTTGTCGCCGGCGCGATGGGTGTCACCGGCGTCCGTGTGACGGGTCCGGGCGACTTGGTGGGCGCCGTACGCCGGACCTTCGACGCTCCCGGCGCGGTCCTCCTCGGCGTGGTGACCAAGCCCGACGAGATCGCGGTGCCTGCCGAGCCGGCCGTCGGGCAGGGTTGGGGTTTTGGGGTGGCCAAGGTGAAGGACGTCCTGCGTAGTCACACCGTCATCCGGGAGGGCGGCCACTGAGGAAAACCCGAAAGGAATTTCAGGAATGATGGTTCGGTGGTCGGGTACGCGTCTGCTTGCCGGTGGACAGGCCGGCGGGGTGAGACCGGACGAGCGGGAGGGGCGCGTCGTGGCGACGACGACCGTGCAGGCAGTCGAGGCGACCGTGCAGGTGGTCGAGCAGGCGGTGGAGGTGCCGCGGATCGCGGACCCGTCCAAGGTCGCGCCCCGGGACGCCCGGGAGTTGTCGAAGTTGTTTTTCGAGCAGCTGGCGGTGCTGGAGGAGGGGACACCCCAGTACAGTTACGCCCGCAACACGCTGATCGAGATGAATGTCTCCCTGGTCCGGTTCGCGGCCGGCCGGTTCCGCAGCCGCGGGCCGGAGGAGATGGAGGACATCGTCCAGGTCGGTGTGATCGGGCTGATCAAGGCCATCGACCGGTTCGAGATCTCCCGCGAGGTGGAGTTCACCTCTTTCGCCGTCCCCTACATCGTGGGGGAGATCAAGCGGTTCTTCCGCGACACGTCCTGGGCGGTGCATGTGCCTCGCCGGTTGCAGGAGGCCCGGGTGCAACTGGCCCGCGCGAAGGAGGAACTGCACAGCCGGCTGGGCCGCACCCCGACGACCAGGGAGCTGTCGGAGCTGATGAGTCTGCCCGAGGACGAGGTCGTCGAGGCCCAACTCGCCTCCAACGGCTACACGTCGGCCTCGCTGGACGCGGCGATCGGAAACAGTGAGGACGGGGAGTCGGCGCTGGCCGACTTCATCGGCGACGAGGACGCGGCTCTGGAACTCATCGAGGACTTCCATGCTCTCGCACCGATGATTGCCGAACTCGACGAACGCGAGCGGCGGATCATTCACTGGCGGTTCGTCGAAGAACTCACCCAGGCCCAGATCGGCGAACGTCTGGGCGTCTCCCAGATGCACGTCTCACGCCTGATCTCCCGCCTGCTGACCCGACTGCGCGAGGGCCTGCTCACCACCCGGTGACAGGCGGGGCGAGCTGCCGGTGTCACGGTGGCCCGAGCCGTGGCTTCTCATCACCCGCACCCGCACGCTTACACCCGCACCCGCACCCGCGTGCTGAACGCGGGCCGGTACACCGGCGACCTCGCCGTGCTGCGCCCGGACTGGAACACCGGCGCGCCCCGACCCGCAGGGAAGACCTGACGCACCGCACCCTGGGCACGCACCGCGGCGCTGCGTGCAGAGCGGTGTCGGGGCCCGGATGCGATCAGTCGATGTCCGGATCGCCGGAGTCCGCGAGTAGCCGGGAGGCGAGGTCGTCGGCCCACCGCAGGGCCCAGGTGCGCAGAGCGGTGATGGCTTCGTCGTCGAGGCCGTAGGCGGCAAAGGCTTCGTCGTCGGTCCATTCGGCGCCTGCCGGATTCGCCTGAAGGTCTTCGCGCTCGAAGCGGCCGCGGGCGTGGCGGCGGCCGAACTCCTCGAGCTCAGTATCGGCCCAGCGGCGAGAGGCTGCGAACACGTCGATCAGGTCGCGGGGCGCTCCGCGGTCGGCGAGGGCGCGGACTTTGGTCCCGATGACGTCCTCCTCTGCGAGGACGGGCCCGTAGGGGCTTTGGGCGATAGGCCGCCAGAAGACCTCCTTGAGGATGTCGACTTCGCACTCCTGACCGGTGACGGGGTCGGACACCGTGAAGCGGGCGGACAAAGGGGCCGTCTCCAGCGCCCGAACCTGCCAGCCTCGTGCTTGAAGGCCGTTACGGAGGGTGTCGGCGATGTCCGCCATGGGGGTCGGGTTCTCGGTGGCGACATCGAGGTCCTGGCTGGGGCGGTTCACCAGGTGATGCGCCCGTACGGCATATCCGCCGGTGAGGACCAGCGGATAGGGGGAGCCGAGAGCAATGACATCCGCCAGGAGCCGCGTGTGCAGCTCTGGCATGTCCGTCACGCGGCTGCCCGTGTACGCGAGGCGAGCTGGGAGAAGGCGTCTTCCCACACGGTGCGCACGGTGCGACCGACGAGGGTGCGCAGCACCGGCCACATCTGAAGGAGCAGGTCCTGGTTGAGGTAGCGGGGCAGGTCGTCGTGCAGGCCCTCGTGCAGGACGGTGCGGTACAGGCCCATGCGCTGGCGAGGCTTGTCCATGTCGTACGAGGTCATCCCGGACCAGGCCATGTGCAGCGGCAGATCCACGACTCCCTGGGTCGGACCGCGCAACTCGTCGAGCGACTTCGGCAGTCGGCGCTGGAACTTCTCCCGGTACAGCGCGAGGTCCTCGGCGTCCGCGCCCGAGAGGTTCCTTGACGGGGGCGCGGGGTGCTGTGGGCTGGAGGGCATGACTCCATTATGGCGGGCGGAGGAGGGGCATGGTGTGGGTTCTGGTGCCGAAGTGAGCGGGGGTGAGGGCGCGCACTGACGCGGCGCGCATCCGGTCCGATTTCGTGCTGGACGCCGCCCGTGCCGCCGGCTCGGCCGCCTGTCGGGCTTGTGGTCCCCGGGTCCGGGCCGCCGCCCGGTGCACCGGCGATCTCGCCGTGCTGGGCCTGGACTGGAACACCGGCGCGCCCCGACCCGCAGGGAAGCCTGGCGCACCGCATCCTGGGCACGCACCGCACCGCACCGCATGCTGGGCGCGCACCGCACCGCACCGCACCGCATCGCACCGCAGGGCGGCGAAGGCTCACAGTGGGCAAGTTTCCGGGGAGGGGGTGTCCCGGTTCGGTCGAGGGCGGCCCTGCAGACGGTCGGACCGAGTGCGGGCCGGCAATGCGTGGGGCTCCCGCCGCAGCCGGTCCTGCCTGCGTATGCGTGGGATCGCGATCGAGGCGATCATCCGGGTTTCTGCGGGCCGGGTCCGTCATTGCCGGAAGCTTGGGTTTTCGGGGTGGTCGGTCTTTGGCGTTCGACGGGACCGCCTAAGGAGTGGCTGCGACCGGTACTGCAATGACGCATGTGAGGCGGGCTACCGGGTTCAGGCCGCAGATGGCTGTTCCTCGGTGCGGGTGGACCGCTTGCCCAGGTTTCGCCAGCCGATGGCGGCCACAACAGGGAAGAGGGCCAGGATGAGCAGCCAACCCGCCTTGGGCAGTATTCGGATACGTGCCGCGGGTGTCCTGATGCAGTCGAGCAGGGCATACGCGTACAGCGCCGCGACTATGAGGTAGATCGCGTAGACCAGCAGCGACGTCATCCGGCCACCTCATGTGTAAGGGCACCTGCCCGCTTGGGTGCGGCACGGTGTGGCCCCACTGGCCGGTCATGCTAACGGGTGGGCCGAAGAGCGCTGAACAGGCACCCTGCTGTCAATGACCTGCGACTGCGCAAGTAAGCACTGTAGACATCTCGACTGCCCTGCCCGCGGCGCGATCATCGTCGACTGAGATCGCTTTCACAGCAGGCCGACAAGTCCTGGGTAGTCAGGCCGGCGCGTCGGCAGGTGAAGGGGCCGGTACGCCTTCGCCGTCGGCGGCGAGGGCGTCCGGGGCCGTGGAGTACACGCGGACGGCCTGGTCCAGGCCCGTCAGCCTGAAGTGAAGATTCGTGCCACCGCACCGGGCGCCGCTGCCAGGCGCAGCGCGCTCCCGCGTGCGGACGGCCGCGGGTGGATTGCGATCAGGCTGCTGATGCGGGAGGAGTCGCAGAAGTCGAGCCCGGCGCAGCCGATCACCGTCAGCCCGGGCCGGGAAGGCTCGGCCGCCATCCGGTCCGCCGCCTCTCGCAGCTGCACGGCGCTGTTGAAATCCGGCTCGCCGCGCAGCGTCAACAGCCACGCCTGTTTAGTCTGTCTGACCTCGACTGCGAACATCCTTTAGCTGCCTCCCCACCCGCCCCGACGGGACCGATGATACTGACGGCGGCCCACAGCGGAACTCGTATGACCCCTGTTGCGAGGATTTAAGGTGCTTTGGCGTGTCTGTCAGGGGTTTGTCGGGGGCCGTCGGGGGGCGGGGAGGAGGCGTCCTTGGGCCCGGTGCAGGCGACGTGGGTGCGCGGCACCGGAGCAGGGCAGATCCCAGATCGGGGGAGCGGAGCGGAAGTCGTCGTGCAGGGCCCTCGTGCAGGACGGTGCGGTACAGGCCCATGCACCGGTGGGGCTCGCTCGCCTCGTATGTTGCGAGGGTTCGGGTGCTTTGGCGTGTCTGTCAGGGGTTTGTCGGGGGCCGTCGGGGGGCGGGGAGGAGGCGTCCTTGGGCCCGGTGCAGGCGACGTGGGTGCGCGGCACCGGAGCAGGGCAGATCCCAGATCGGGGGAGCGGAGCGGAGGTCGTCGTGCAGGGCTCTCGTGCAGGACGGTGCGGTACAGGCCCATGCACCGGTGGGGCTCGCTCGCCTCGTACGTGGTCGTTTTGGACCGGGCCATATGCAGCGGCAGATGCACACCCTTTGGATGGGGGCGTGGACCCGGCGGGCGATGAACCGGGGCAGGGTCCGCCTTGTCTCCGCGGAGGTCGTGTGCGGTGAGCTCGTGTCGTCATTGAGCAGGTCCGCTGCTGGGACCACTTTCGCGATGATGCGACGGACACGTGTTGCATTCCAACCTTGCCGATGTGGTGTCGATCATGCGACTAGGGAGGCGGGGGCACCGTCTGCGGAACCCCCGCCCGGTACTCGATCAGCTCCAGGTCATGTTGATCTCACGCTCGAAATTGATGTATCCCGCGCGCTGGAAGGCGTTCGCCATCGGGATGTTGCCGAGGTCTGTGGACGCGCGGATGCGGGGGACGCGCTGTTCGGCGAGGATTCGGGTGCCCTCGGCGAGGATGTCGTCGATGTGGCCGTTGCCGCGGTGCGATGGCAGGACCGCGATGTAGGCGATGATCGCGTTGTAGTCGTTGCGGGCCGGGATGACGAACCCCACTGGTTCTCCATGGGGCAGTGTTGCGATGCGCCACCAGTCCCGTGGGCTGGTGTAACGCGCCAGCTCGGCCTCGTAGTGCCGGGCGGCCGCTTCGTGTACTGACATCCGGGTCAGGTCGTCACGGCCGTGTGCGTCCAAAGTCCCGTCCAGAACTGAGGACATCAGGGCTACGAGTTCCTCGCCATCGCGGACCGGCCGGTAGACGAGGCGCCCATTGGGCTCGGGAACTGGCGATCCCGGACGCCATTCCAGGCGCAGTCGTTCGACGAAGAGCCGGGCACCGGTCCGTTCGAGTACCGTCATGCGGTCTTCGACAGCTTGTCTCGTTACCGCGTTCTCACGCCAGTCCGGTGGGACGAAACGGCTGTATTCAGGGGGGCGCGACCCGTTCGGGAGGGTAGCGGCCATCGCGGTGTGCAGAAGTCGCGCCCCGATGTCCACGTGATCGGGGCCCGAGGGGCTGTCTTCGATGTCGAGGATGTCCAGGATGAGTGGTGCGTCGCCGGCTGATCGGCTCCACCAGGCTGTCCTGGCGAGTAGGCGGTCACCCCGGAGGGCGACCCACATCCATTCCGGACGGCGGCGGCCAGCGGCAAGGTCGTCCGCCAGTTCCTCATTGAGGATGTAGGGCAGTTGGGAGAAGAGGTCGAGTTCGTCGTGTCCGGTGATCGGACGCATGGTCAGGTCGTTCGTTTTCACGGTCAAGGCACGCTCCGGTGAAGGCGCCCGTCCGCTCCGGGGTCAGACGTGGTCCGCAACCCGGGGGGACACAAGCGCGGTGTTCTTGGGGATCATGGGCTTATCCCTCCTCTCGCAGTCGTGGCCCCTCAACCCTCGTGGTGGGGGTCCAGCGGTTACGTCTATCCAACCGCAGCCCTCGCCCGCAAACCCTTTTCGATCACTGTGCTTCCGACAGCACCGAACAGCGAGCCTGGGGCTGTCAGCCGCAGGTTCCCATCACTGTGCTTCCGGCAGCACCGAACAGCGAGCCTTGGGCTGTCAGTTGCAGGTTCCCATCACTGTGGTTCGCGGCGCGGGCCGGCGACTCACTGGGCTTGTCCCGGCGGCGGACTCGCGAAGCCGGACGATCTCCTCGTGCTGGGCGGCGAGTCGGGCGAGGACCTGACCGCGGAAGTCCGCGAGCTCGGCGATCGTCTGTTCCGATCCGCCAGCCGTTCCCGGAGCTTGACGTTCTCCGCCGTGGCGTGATCTGGGCTTCGCGGGGGTCGGGGATCTCGCCAGCCTCGCGCATGGCGTTCAGGCGCCGTTCGAACTCGACGCGGAGGTGAGAGCAGGGGCGGGTGCCCGTAGAAGGCGGTGCGGTCGACCGCACCGCCTTCTACGGTGAGGGTCTTGATGTCACACAGGCGTTGGTGGTCGAGTTCGCCGGCACTGCTCCGGTGCCGGTCCGTGAGCCGCTGGTGTGCGCCAGGACTGCGAACAGCATGTTGTGGTCCCGTGGCCAGAGCCGTTCCAGGATCTCGATAGCTCGGGCTACGGGGGGCGCCGACCAGCCAGACGGCAGGGACCGGCCTCGTCGCCTTCGCCCTTGCTGCCTTCGGCTTGTCAGGGTGACGTGGGGACGTCGGGGATGGGTGTGACGGGGTGGCCTCGGGCGTGGGGGTGCATCGGTGTGTTCGGTTCGTGCGGCCGGCCTCCCTTGACGATAGGCAGGTGATTGCCTGCATAATGGGGGTGTGAGTTTCGAAGCAACCGTGATCGATTCGGTGTTCAAGGCGTTGGCCGATCCCACCCGGCGGCTCCTTCTGGACCGTCTGCGTGAGCACGACGGGCAGACGCTGCGTGAGCTGTGTGAGCGTCTTGGCATGACGCGTCAGTCGGCGACGCAGCATCTGGACGTCCTGGTGGGGGCCAACCTCGTCACCGTCGTGCGGCGTGGCCGGGAGCGGTTGCACTATCTGAACCCCGTTCCGATCCACGAGATCGAGGCGCGTTGGATCTCCGGTTTCGACAAGCCGCGCCTTCAGGCGATCAGTGCCATCAAGCACCAGGCAGAGGAGTACGCCATGACCCATGCATCCACACCGGTGCCCAACTACGTGTACGTCACCTACATCCGCGCCGGTGCGGAGCAGGTGTGGCAAGCCTTGACCGACGCCGACCTGACAGCGCGCTACTGGGGACACGCCAACGTCTCCGACTGGCAGCCGGGCTCGGCCTGGGAGCACCGGCGAGCCGACGGCTCAGGCAAGATCGACGTGGTGGGTCGTGTCCTGGAGGCCGAGCCCCCGACGCGGCTGGTCATCACCTTTGATGACGTCCCCGATGCCGAATCGCCGAGAGAGCCGTCAGTCGTCACCTTCCTCGTCGAACCGCATCAGGACATCGTTCGCCTCACCGTGACCCACGAGAACCTCCCCAACCAGGAGATGCTGGGCGGTATCTCGGCCGGCTGGCCGGCCGTGCTGGCGAACCTCAAGTCGATGCTGGAAACCGGCGAGGTCCTGCCTCAGGCGCCCTGGGAGATGTCCCGCGCCCACAGCTGAGCCGCGCCCTCTGCGCCCTTTGTTCTTTCCGTATCCGCCCGTGCAGAGAGGTGCAGCACATGCTGGACACCGCCCCGCTCCAGGACGCCTACCGTGCACTGCTGGATGCTGCCGCCACCGTGGCCGTGGCCGACGCCGACGCCGACGCCGCCACCGTGGCCGACACCACCGACGCCGACGCTGACGCCGACGGCCCCGGTCCCGCTGCGCCGAACGGCGAGTGGAACGCCGATCAGATCCTTGCGCATGTCTGCCTGGTCGGCGCCGCCACCCTCGCCGTCCTCGCGGGTGTCGCCGCGGGGGCCAACACGACGTACGACAACCGGATCGCTCTCGACGCCTGGACTATCGAGCAATCCATCGCGCACGCCGGCGGCAGCGCCGGGCTCCGGGACCGCATCAGCGCTCAGGCGGCCGCCCTGTGCGCACTGGCCGGAGGTGCGGCGCTCAGCGACGCCGAACTCGCCACCCTGGTGCCCGCCCGGCTCTTGTCCAACGGCACCCTCCTGGTCGATCAGCCCGTGCCGCTGCACGACATCGTTACGGGACTGGCAGAGGTGGAACTGCCCGGCCATACGAAACAGCTCCTCGCCCTCCTGCCAGACCGGGCCGTGGCCGGGGCTGCGCAGTGACTTACAGCGATACCGACGTCAGCTCGTCAGCTCGTCGCCTCGTCGGCTCGTCGGTTCGTCGGCTCGTCGGCTCGTCAGGGGGAGTGCACGGAACTCGCCGATGGTGATGGGCGTTGGCTGTAGTCCCTGGGTGTGAGGTATGCGGACGGGGGCGGGTTGAGGCTGGAGGCACGCCGATGCCGGAAGGTGGTGCGGATGCAGGCGGCGGAAGTATTCGCCCAGAAGGTCAAGCCGCCGGAGGCTGCGGTGGCTGCGGTGAGTGGGAAGTCGGCCTGGCAGTGGCACCAGATAGGGCGCCGGAGGCTGCGGTGGCTGCGGTGAGTGGGAAGTCGGCCTGGCAGTGGCACCAGATAGGGCGCCGGAGGCTGCGGTGGCTGCGGTGAGTGGGAAGTCGGCCTGGCAGTGGCACCAGATAGGGCGCCGGAGGCTGCGGTGGCTGCGGGTGAGTGGGAAGTCGGCCTGGCAGTGGCACCAGATAGGGCGCGGGAGGCTGCGGTGGCTGCGGGTGAGTGGGAAGTCGGCCTGGCAGTGGCACCAGATAGGGCGCGGGAGGCTGCGGTGGCTGCGGGTGAGTGGGAAGTCGGCCTGGCAGTGGCACCAGATAGGGCGCGGGAGGTGAGGAGGCCTTTGTCTGGCGGGGCCCGGTGGATCGGGGTGTCGTCTGTCTCGGGCATGTTTGCGGATGCCGGTCGGGTATCTGGAGCAGGGCCCGACCGCCCACGGCTGGGTGGGGGACCGGGTGTGGCGTTGAGTATCCCTGGCGTCACCGGCGGCTCGGGTATCTGAGTCGGGAGGGTCAGCAGGTGTCTGATCGCGGCGAATGTGTAGTTCGGTGAACTCTTGGTTTGCAAGGTCCCCGGCGGACTGCAGCGGACTGCCCGGACTTGCGCCGGGTCCTTGTGCCGGCCGGGGAGCGGAAGACGGGAGATGTCGAAGACCGGCTCACGGCTGTCGTGCCCTTGGAAGGGGACCGGAAGACCTTGCGGCGAGTTGATCACCGGGCGGGTCAGGCTTGTTGGACTGCGTGGGAGGCACCGCGGGCCGTCCCGGGTTTGTGCTGCCTCGCCCTGTCTGCTTCATGGCTGGGCTTCTCCGGGATGCCCCACCAGGGGAACGGTGTCGCCCCGATCTTCGAGAACGGCGCGTCCCGGATGTCCTGGCAGGTAGCGGGAACGAGCGCCATCCGGGTCTTCCTCTCCAGCTCCTGCACGGCATGTGATGGCGGAGCCGGGCATCGGCGCTGTCTGCATACCCCTGCGGTCAGAGGGGATCGAGGAGCATCAGGACCTCGTCCCGGGTGTCGTCGGGTGCGAGGCGCAGGGCGAGCGGCCGACTTCACGCCGTCCGAGCCGGCTGTAGAAGTCCTCCAGCCCCTCTCCTTGCCGGGCGGCGAGGTGGAGTTGTTCGAGCTCGAGTTCGTCGCGGGCGATCTTCGGCAGCTGACGCATGAGGGCGGAGCCGACACCACGGCCGTGGAATTCGGGGTGGGTCTGAAGGTGGTTGACCGTGCGACAGTGTCCGACGAGCTGGTAGGGATCGCGGTTGAGGACGACCCATGCGGCAAGAACGTCGTCGAATCTGGCGGTGATGAGGCGGCTGTGTTGCGGCTGGTGAGGACCGAGGAGCTTGTCCGCGGCTGGCGCGACGTCGTCGTCCTGAACGGGTGGGAAGGGGAATCCGGCGGCACCGCCCGAGTGGGTGACCGCGATCCGGCAGTCGATCAGCTGACGTCGGAGTTCGGGAGTGGCCTTGCGGGCGTCGGTGATCTGTGCGAGCTCGGGCATGCGTTCGCCTGTCATGAGGAGCCGCAGGTCAGCGAGGTCTGACATCCGGGTTGGGTCAAGCTTTCGAGTTCCGGTGGCCGGCCGGCGGCGAACCCGGTCGAGTGGATCGCCGAACACCCTGACCTGGGCCAGACCTGGGCCGTGTCTTCAAAAGATCTCGAGTGGTGGATCAGTGTTGGGTGATATGTCGCCATGAACTGTCCGATGCCGAGTGGGAGTTCGTCGGGCCCCTGCTGGTGTCACTGCGTGGCCGGGGGCGGTTGGGCGACCGCACGGTGCTCGACGGGATCGTGTGGAAGTTCCGCACGGGGACGGCCTGGCGGGACGTGCCGCAGCGGTACGGCCCGTGGGCCGTGCTGCACGCCTGCTTTCGGCGGTGGGCGCTGGAGGGCGCATTCGAGTGCATGCCGCTGCGCCCCGGAATGCCGCACTCAGGCATGCCGACAGGCTAACGGCCCGTGAAGCTCCCGACGTCGATGCCATCCCTTCTGAGCCCGCAGACTGCGGCTGCTGCCCGCATGCTCGAACGAAGACGCACGTTTGATGACGCGCGCAGGGTCCGGTGCACCGACATGTGCAAGGTTCGTGCGGCTGGTGACGATCAAGACACCTGTGACCGTAGCGAGGCGTGGTCGTGATCTCGACTTGGCAGGGTGGCCACATGCGCACTCTGCGGCGGGACCGTCGCCCCCGCAGGGGCTTGAGTCGGGAAGCGGGCCCGGTCATCCGTGCGTGCACGGCTGCCGTCGGTCTTCTGCTCTCGCTGGCCGCCATGACGTCCGTCCTCTCCGGGTGCTCCTCGAGCGGGGCCGACGTGAAGCTGGTCGTTCCCTCGGTCTTCTACGTTTCCCGCGATCCACAACAGGCCGTATCTGACCTGCGGGTCGAAGAGAGAGCCGGCGGTGCGACGGTCAGGCTGAGGGTGACCTTCGACGCGAGTGATCTGAAGGGCGTCGTCACCGTCAAGCGGGCGCTCGATGCATGTGTTGTCCACTTGCCCGTCTACCACTGCGTCACGCAGGCGGGTCCAACGGGTGGAGGGGGCATCCAGGCCTTCCACCTGAGTCCCGCGAAAGGCGCGAAGGCGGGCGACTTCGCGGTGCTGCGCTACCGTGTGACCGCGCCCGGCCTGCCGCCGGTCAGCGGTCACTCCCTCATCGTGGTCGGCAGACCGAAGCTCCGGGTCTGGCTTCACCCCGATCCGGGCCCGGTGACACCTGGCGGGAGCCTGTCGGTCCGGCTGACCGTACGCAACGTCGGCGACGTGCCCGCCCGCGGAGTGGCCCTGCGCATGGAAGCACGCGATGGCATCACCCTGACCGACCGGCACCGCAACTGCCGCTATCGAGGCGGCACTTCGGCGTGGTGTCGGCTCCTCGCGGACGACATCGTCATTCCGCCCGGCCGGTCGTACGGCCTGGGTGCCCGCGAGCACTTGCGGGCCGCACGGGATGCCACCTATCCGACCGTCACCTTCAGTGCTGATGCCATCGGCACCGACTACGTTCCCCCGGCCGAAATCGCATCAAGGTACCGGCCCGGCAGCGGGCCTCCACTGCATTTCGTTCCGGCCTCCCAGACCGACGCCGGTGTGACGAGCACAGTCGGCGACGATCCACAGGTGCTCCACGTGAGCGTTGACAACCGGAGCGAGTTGGCCGCAGTCGCCGACACAGCGCGCGGTCCCATCGGCAGTCTGTCCACCGTGCGGATCGGCGTGCGGAACAACGGTCCCGGTTCGCTGACGGCAGCGGTGAAGGTCGTCTTCACGGTGCCCGAGGGCACCACTGTCATGGCGTCGCCGTACAGCTTCGAACGTGACGAGGAGGTGATCGCCCAGGACTGCCGGGCCGTCACCGCCGACGGCACGCCACTTGCGGAAGCCTCCGCAAGGCAGCCGAGTGCCAGACGGTACGTGTGCACGGCGCGCGTCGGAGCGGTGGGGGCCACGACGACGTTCCCGTTCACACTGCGCATCGACAAGAACAGCGCCGACGGCAGCGGCCGGGTCACGGTCTCGGACAGCGACCCGAGACGCCCCAGCGGCGACACCGAGCCGGCTGACGACGCGGCGGACGTCGCTGTGTCCGTGTGGCCGGGGCCGGCCTGGGCCACCCCCGGCTTCTACATCGCCGCTGCCGTCGTCATCCCGCTGCTCAGCCTCGCCGTCGCCTTGTATGTGCGGCGCCGAAGGCTCTTCCGCCACCGCGAAGAGATGACACCCCCCGCAAGGTGAGGCCGACGCGGAGCATGGAATACCCCAGAGACAGGACAAGGCGAGACCGGGACGATCAAAGGCCCTCAAGGTCAACGCCAACACCACCAGCCCGGGTGTGATGAAGAATCTCAAACAAGGCCGGCGACGCCGGTCCACATCACTGCAGCCAGACATGTGGCCGCGCCCAGCCCGACCAGGGCGTGTCTTCAAAACTTGCGGCGCTGAACACCGACTTCCATCCGGCCGCTGTCATCGGCATGTTGTGTTTGCCCGGTCAGAGCATGGCCGGCTCCGGGCCTGCCTCCGTTTTTGTCGGCAGTCGTTGTCGCTGAACGTCCTTGAGCCGGTGCCGCTTCAGCCGCCGCGCATGGTGTCCGGCGGCGTGAACAACGTGCGGCATGCACAACCGGCCAGGACCGGCGGGCAAGGGACCCGGAGCCGCGTGTGCAGCTGTGGCATGTCCCTCACGCGGCTGCCCGTGTGCGTCGGGTGAGCGGGCGGAGGGCGTCTTCCCGCACGGTGCGCAGGGTGCGGCCGCGGAGGGTGCGCAGCACGGGCCGCATCTGCAGGGGCAGGCCCTGGTTGAGGTGGCGGGGCAGGTCCTCGCGCCGGCCCCTCGTGCAGGACGGTGGGGTACGGGCCCGTGCGCCGGCGGGGCTTGTCGATGTCGTACGAGGTCATCCCGGACCGGGCCATGTGCGGCGGCGGTTCCGCGGCTCCCTGGGTCGGGCCGCGCAACGCGTGGAGCGACTGCGGCAGTCGGCGGCGGAGCTTGTCCCGGTACAGCGCGAGGTCCTCGGCGTCCGCGCCCGGGAGGTTCGTCGTTGCCGGTGCGGGGTGCTGCGGGGTGGAGGGCATGGTTCCGTGTAGCGGGCACACGTCGTGCGGTGTGCTGCGGGTTGGAGGGCATGGTTCCGTATGGCGGGCACACGTCGTTGCGGGGTGTTGGGGGTTGGAGGGGATGGTTCCGTGTGGCGGGCATACGTCGTTGCGGGGTGTGGTGGGCGTGCCGGTGTCCGGGGCGGGTGCGGGTGCGGGTGCGGGTGCGGGGGAGGGTATGGCCGTGTCCGGCGTGCACGGGGTGATGGGCGCGGCCGCCGGCCGGGCGCCGCTTGGGCGCCCGACCGGCTGCGGGCGGACTGCTGTCAGCCCTGCGGCTGGGCGATGTTGACCATCCAGGTGATGCCGAAGCGGTCCGTGCACATGCCGAACACGTCGCCCCACATCTGCTTGTCCAGGGGGACGGCGACGGTGGCGCCGTCGGACAGCTTTTCCCAGTAGCCGCGCAGTTCCGTGTCGTCGTCGCCGCTCAGGCTCACGGAGTAGGCGTTTCCCGGTTTGTGTTCGCCGGCGGGGGTGTCGGCGCCCATCAGCGTGTAGTTGCTGGGGGTTTCGAGCATGCCGTGCATGATTTTGTCGGCCATGGCGGTGTCGGGTTGGCCGGCCTCGCCGTAGGTGCTGAGGACCAGGGTGCCGCCGAAGACCTCCTTGTAGAACTCAAGGGCCTGCCGGGCGTCGCCGGCGAACATCAGGTACGGGTTGAGACGTGAGGCCATGATTCCTCCCGGATGGGGGTGAGCGGTCAGTTGCGCCGCACCCTAGCGGCGGCCACTGACAACGGGCCCGGGCCACACAGCGCGTTGCGACATCTTCCGGCGCCCGGCGGCGAGCCGGCCTGGACCCGGTGTCCGACTGTCGTTGCCGGCCGGCCTGCGTCCAGGCCGGAACTGCGGTCGGGTCGTCCGGGTGGATCGCGGGGTGCACCGCCAAGAACCGCGGTGCCGGCCCCGGTCACGTGAAGCGATGCCGTAGCAGCCGGGGTTCACAGCACGAGGCTGGACGGTGTGGGATCAGTTCTCGCCGTCCAGCCTGCGGGCCAGTTCTTTGCGGATGTCTGCCGTGAGGTTGCCGGTGACACCCAATGTGACGGCCAGGTCGGCCACGTGCCGCAGTTTGGTGTTCGTACACATGGACGTCTCGCACAGCAGGTCCCAGGCCTCCGCGGGGGTCAGACGTCCCACGGCGACCACGACACCGATCGCCTGATCGATCACGGCGTGGGAGTGCACGGCACGCTCGAGCTGGGCGACCTTGGCCTGGAGTTGCTGAACCTCGTCGGCAGGACTCCCCGGCTCCTGAACCACGCCGGGGGACTCGTGCGAGCGGATATCCACGTTCCCTCCGAGATAGGGGGTGACCGCATTCCCTAAGACGCCTGTCCGGCCGTGCGCCGGTCATGCCTGCGTTCTTCCCTTCACCCTCACACTGAAGGACATCCCCGTGCAACAGCGACACCACCTGCACCACCGGGGGAAGACGCCGTGTGCGGAAGGCGGCTGATCCAGGAACGCCTGACCTCTGCCGAAGCGCGATCAGCGTTGCTGTCCCCCCGGCTCGCCTGCTGCACAGCCTGGGAACGGGCGGGCACGGCGCAACCCGAGAGCGGGCACGAGTACCCGGTTCCGGTCCGGGGTCAGGCGGGCTCGTTCGCGGCAATCTCGTCGGCGTGCTCGCCCGTCACCAGGTAGATGACGCGCCGGGCCACCGAGACCGCGTGGTCGGCGAACCGCTCGTAGTAGCGGCCGACGAGGGTGACGTCCACGGCGGTTTCCACGCCGTGCTGCCACCGGTCGTCCATCAGGTGCTGGAAGATCATGCGGTGCAGCTCGTCCATGCGGTCGTCGTCCTTCTCCACCTGCAGGGCCGCATCGACATCCTGGGTGAGGACCACCTCGGCGGCCTGCGCCATCAGGCGCTGCGCGAGCTGGCCCATCTCCAAAATCGTGCGGCGCAGATCGCGCGGCACCGCCTTCTCGGGGTAGCGCATCCGGGCCAGCTTGGCCACATGCTGGGCCAGGTCACCGCAGCGCTCCAGGTCCGCGCTCATCCGCAGCGACGTGACCACGATGCGCAGGTCGGTGGCGACCGGCTGCTGCCGCGCCAGTACCGCGATCGCCTGGTTCTCCAGGTCACGCTGGAGGTCATCGACCTTCTCGTCGGCCGCTATCACGCGCTCGGCAAGCTCCAGATCGGCATCCATGAGAGCGGTCGTGGCCCGGCCGATGGCCGAGCCGACCAGGTTCGCCATCTCCACCAGGCGATCACTGATCGAGGCCAGCTCCTCGTGATAGACCTTCCGCATCATGTCCCCACCCTCCGTCGTGCGGGGCCGACCGCCGACCCCTATCAAATTCGAACACATCATGCAGGAACCGCTCAGCTTCTGCCCGGCCCCGGGCAGGTCAGCCGCCCTGCCCGGGGCCGGCGTGGATGGTTGCCGGCCGTGTCGTCGCCGGCCGTCCGTCCTTGGACGACAAGGCCGGGAGGCGAGCTGCCGGGCACGACTGGGGCACGCCGGGAGGCCGGTCGGCAGCGGTCCTGGCCTACCGGGGTGCCGGTGCGCCTGCCCTCGGGCCGGGTTTCGGGGTCATCGTGACGGCCTTGGTGCGGCGCTCGGGACGCCAGGTCGCCATCAGCGCGCCGGCCAGCAGGAGTTCGGCGATGTCCCCGCCGTAGTACATGATCTCCGCGCCCTGCTGCACCTGGCTGATGGGGGCGCGGATGTCGACGAAGAACCCGCCGTACATGGCCTGGGCGATCAGGGCGTGTGCGGTGATGGCAGCGCCCAGGTATACGAGGCGGGCCCGCACGCCGGGCCGGGCGGGTGCGGGGTCGGGGCCGGCGATGGCGTGGGCGAGCAGGCAGCCGGAGGCCAGGAAGTGCGCGTGCATGAGCCAGTGCCCTGCCGGGTGGCCCCAGGCGGTGTTGTACAGGGGGGTGAAGTACAGCGCGGCCAGGGAGCCGGTGCTCAGCGCGAACGCCGTCGCGGGATGCGCCGGCACGCGGGCGGGCCGGCTGTGCAGGACCGCCGTCACCTTGCGGGCTGTGGAGGTGGGCAGTGTGCGCAGCAGGAGCGTGAGCGGTGCGGCGAGCACGAGGGCTTGCGGGGCGTACATGCCGATGAGCATGTGCTGGGCCATGTGGGCGCGGAAGTCTGTGTGCGCGGTTGAGTCCAGCGGCGGCAGCAGCCCGACGGCGAGCAGAGCCAGCCCTGTAACGAACGACGTCGTCCGCCAGGTACTCCAGCCCCGTGCCCGGTTGCGGCGCCGAGCCTGTTGCGCAGCGAGCAGGTAGGCGCCGCCGGCTGCGAGGAGGAGGAGCAGCGCGGTCAGGGACGTCCACGGCAGGCTCGTTCCGCCGTCGTGGTGGTGCATGCCGTCCATCAGGTGCGGCCTTGGTGCGTCACGGCGCCGCGGTCGCTCCCGGGGTCGACGGGTCGGCCGCTGCGCTGGAGCAGGTAGCCGCCGATCAGGAACAGGCCGCCCAGGACGAGGAAGCCGGTGTCCCACCAGGCCTGGTAGGGGCCGCCGTGAACGTGGTGGATGCCCAGGATCTGGTGGTCCAGGATGCCCTCGACCAGGTTGAACAGGCCCCAGCCGACGAGCATCCAGCCCCACAGGACCCGCGAGGTCCACACGGCCCGCCGGTTGTGGGTGACACGCGCATACAGCAGGGCCAGGCCCCACAGGACCGCGATCCAGCACACGGCGTGGAAGATGCCGTCCCACAGGGTGTTCATCTCCAGCCCCGAGACCGTGTGGGGGTTGTAGTACTTCACCCCGATGCGGTCGTGGTTGGTGCTGGAGAGCATGTGGTGCCACTGCAGGAGCTGGTGCAGCAGGATGCCGTCGACGAACCCGCCGAGGCCCACTCCAAGGACGATTCCGGGCAGTTGCAGACTGCTCGGTGCCGTCGCAAGCGCCCAGGCCGGGCCCGCTGCGGTGGCCATCACTGGGCTCCATCCCGTCGACAGTGGGCATACGAAACTCGCCGTTAGGGCTTCCCGCCCTTCCCGCCTGACTCACTCTGCGTGCGGGGCTTCAGCCATCTCGCCCATCCGCGCACCATCACGCCCCCTCCCGCCCCTCCCCGCCCCTCCCCGCCCCTCCCCGCCCCTCCCCGCCCCTCCCCGTCCCTCACCGTCCCTCACCGTCCCTCCCGTCCCCTCCCGTTCCCTTCCGTCCGCCGCCGCCCACATCGGGGCGTGGTTTTCCCTGGTGGCCGGGGGGGAGCGCGCCACGGCACGGGTGAGAGGTGAGGAATGTCCCCGGCCGGCCGATTGTGTGCTCCCGCCGATAACCTGTGTCGGCGCCGGGTGCCGTGCTGCGACACTTCCCGCCATGACCGCACCCGAGCTCGGCGAAGAGGACTACCTCCGGGAGATCGAGCGTCTCGCCCACCGCGTCAGCGTGGAGGCCTTTCGGGAAGGCTGGGTCTGCCTCCCGGCCGACCCCGAGGATGCGACACCGCTGCAGGCGAGCGTGAACGCCCTGGCCCGGGCCCTGCGCAGCTACCACTTCCCGGGCGACGGATGCACGCAGGAGGACCGGCCCCTGACCAGACTGGTCGGGGGCCGCCGTGTTCAGGCCCCAGGTCATGCCGGCCGGGGTCCAGGAGAGCTACGAGGAGGCGTGTGCGCGCCTCGGCGTCGCGCCCAGGCCCGAGGGCTGGGCCTTGTGGAACACCTGGGGTGAGGGGGATCTGGAGGTGACCTTGGTGGTGTCCGCCATCGAGACCACCGAGGGGCTGCTGGAGAACTGGTCACGGGGCAGGTCCGTCGACCCCGTATCGCCGCTGCCGTCCCAGATCGCCCTGGTCCGCCGGGGCTGGATCGGACCGATGACGTTGGCGCCCCGCGCCGCCCACCGGGCCGGCCTGGCCGGCCGGCCGCTGTCCTAGGCAGCCCCCGCCCCTGGCAGCCCTCGCCCCTGCACCCGGCAGCGCAGGCCAGACGGGACGAAGGCGAAGGGCATCGACGGCCCCACGGCCGGCACCGCAGGCCAGTCAGGCCAGGCCGGGCCACGCGAGGCGAGTCAAAGGCGCCGGATGCCCGGTGTCCGACGCCTGACCCTCGATACCGGATGCCCGAGCCCCAAGGCCCAAGCCCCAAGCCCCAAAGCCCAAGCCCCGAGCCCCAAGCCCCAAAGCCCAAGCCCCAAAGCCCAAGCCCCGTACCCGTACGCGGGCGGGTGTGCCCGTACCCGCCACCGGCCCGGGCGGGTGGCGGCCCGCAGGGCCCGGCGGGCGGGTCGGCCTGTCGGGCCTGCGTACCGGGGGCGCGGTATGCAGTTCCGGTGGCCGTGGTGGGGGTGATGGCGGAGACTGGGTGTGTTCTCGGTGCCCGGCGGAGTCGAGCTGACCTTCCTTGCCCGGGCCGGAACGCCCGCCCGGGGGGAGGTCGCGTGGAGTCGTATCGGCGACCGAGTATCTCGAAGGGCCTGTCATATGGTGCGTCCTGCCGGAATTTCGGCATCTGAAACCGACACGTCTGAAACCGACACGTCTCCCGATACGTCTGAAACCGATACGTCGGGAAACGGCAACCACGGGTATGTCGATTCACCAGCTGCTCTCCAGAGTCGGTTCGCCGACGTCCTCGCCGGGGTCCTGCAGAGGGACCAGGTGAGCCTCGACGGGCACTTCTTCGAGGAGCTGGGCGCGAATTCACTGGTCATGGCGCAGTTCTGCGCGCGGGTGAGGAAACGCGCGGACCTGCCCTCGGTGTCGATCAAGGACATCTATCAGCATCCGACGATTAGGAGCCTGGCCGCTGCGGTGGGCGGGGACGGCGAGGAGCCGGCGCCCGAACCCGAGTCGGGGCCGGTGCAGGCGGAAGCGCCGGTCCGGGTCAGTACCCGCCGCTACATGCTGTGCGGGGCGGTGCAGATGCTGCTGTTCGTCGGCTACGTCTTCGTCGTCGGGCTGGTGGCCGCCCGCGGCTACCACTGGGTGGCCGCGGGTGAGGGGGTGCTGCGCATCTACCTGCGGTCGGTGGTGTTCGGCGGGGCCGGTTTCGTGGCGCTGTGCGTTTTCCCGATCGCGGCCAAGTGGATCCTGGTGGGCCGTTGGAAAGCCGGCGAGTTCCCGCTGTGGGGGCTTGCCTACGTGCGGTTTTGGATCGTGCGGGTGCTGGTGCGCGCCAACCCGATGTTCTTCTTCGTGGGCAATCCGCTCTACGTGCTGTATCTGCGCCTGTTGGGCGCGCGGATCGGCAGCGGTGTCACGATCCTCTCCCGCCGCATACCGGTGTGCACCGACCTGTTGACGATCGGGGACGACACGGTGCTGCGCAAGGAGTCGTTCTTCCTGTGCTACCGGGCGCAAGGCGGCCGTATCCAGACCGGCCCGGTCACCTTCGGCAGCAACGTCGTGATCGGCGAGAAGACCGTCTTCGACATCGACACCTTCGTCGGTGACGGTGCCCGGCTGGGCCACGCCTCCTCACTGCACCGCGGCCAGCGCATCCCGGGCGGCGAGTACTGGCACGGCTCACCGGCGCAGCCGGCCCGCACCGGCATGACGCCGGTGCCGCCGGCGCGCTGCGGCACCGCCCGCCGAACCGCCTATGCGGCGATGACGTTGGCGCAGGTTCTGTTCGTGGTGGTGCCGCTGGCGGTGGGCGGCTCCTACATGCTGCTGGCCACCTCCCCGGCGATCGCCCGCACGGTGGGCACCACCGCAACGGACACGCCCGGCATCACCACGGCCGGCTTCTACACCGACGCGCTGCGGGTGTCGGCGCTTGTGTTCTTCGGATTCGTCGTCCTGGGCACCACGGCGCTGTGCACGGTGCCGCGCCTGCTCAACCGGCTGGTCAAACCGGACACCGTGTATCCGCTGTACGGGATGCACTACTCGGCGCACCGGACGATCGCCCGCACCACCAACGTCAAGTTCTTCAAGCGGCTGTTCGGCGACAGCTCCTACATCGTCCACTACCTCAAAGGGCTCGGCTACAAGCTCACCCCGGTGCAGCAGACCGGCTCCAACTTCGGCACCGAGGTGGAGCACGAGTCGCCGTTCCACAGCGCGGTGGGGACCGGCACGATGGTGGCCGACGGCCTGTCCGTGGTGAACGCCGACTTCTCCAGCACCTCCTTCCGCGTCGGCGAGGCGCGGATCGGCCGGGACAACTTCATCGGCAACAACATCGCCTTCCCCGTCGGCGCCCGCACCGGCGACAACTGCCTGCTGGCGACGAAGGTGATGGTGCCGCTGGACGGTCCGGTTCACGAGGGGGTCGGCCTGCTCGGCTCGCCGCCCTTCGAGATCCCGCGGTCGGTGGAGCGCGACAGCCGCTTCGACCACTTCCTGGCCGGCGACGAACTGCCCCGCCACCTCGCCGTGAAGAACCGCTACAACCTGGCCACCATGGGCCTGTTCCTGGGCGCCGGCTGGGTGTACTTCTTCGCCATAACCCTCCTGGGCATGGCCACTCTCGCCGCCCGCGGCGCGGCGGGATCGGTGATGGTCGCCGTGTCCACGGCGCTCACCGTGGTGTTCACCGCCTTCTACCTCATCCTCGTGGAACGCCTGGTGGGCCGGTTCCGCCCACTGCGCCCGCAGTTGTGCTCGATCTACCACCGGGACTTCTGGCTGCACGAGCGGCTGTGGAAGCTGCCCGTGGAGTACTTCCACATCTTCAACGGCACCCCCTTCAAACCGCTGGCCTGGCGTCTGATGGGGGCCCGGGTCGGCCGGCGGGTCTTCGACGACGGCTGCTACCTCACCGACCGCACGCTGGCCGCGATCGGCGACGACTGCACCCTCAACCTCGCCAGCAGGATCCAGTGCCACTCGCAGGAGGACGGCACGTTCAAGTCCGACCACAGCACGCTGCACTGCGGCGTCACCCTCGGCGTGGCCGCCCATGTCCACTACGGCGTGAGCGTGGGAGCGGACGCCACCTTGGCACCCGACTCGTTCCTCATGAAGGGCGAGGAAGTCCCCGCCGGGGCCCGCTGGTACGGAAACCCCGCCACCGAGACCAGGACCGAACGCCGCTGCCCCGTCCCCGCATCCTGACCACCCACCCACCCTGCAGCCGAACGAACCCCTCCACGCGGGCCCTCCCACGCGGGCCCGCGTGCGGCGCACCCGGTCGGTGCACCCGCACGATCCCGCGCCGGGCCGACGGCGGTGCGCCGAGCCCCGGTGGGTTTGCTCGGCTGCCGTCGATCTTGAGTGCAAGGGGAGCAGGCTGTGCGCGACGCCGTCGTGACACCCGAGGGTGACCGGATCCGCTGGGTCGAGCTGCCGGGGCGCGAACCCGCACGCGTCTACGTCCACGGTCTGGGCGCCACGTCGCCGGCCTACTTCACCCAGGTTGCGGTCCATCCGCTGCTGGCCGGCCGGCGTTCGCTGCTGATCGACCTGCTCGGGCATGGCATCAGCGACCGGCCGACGGACTTCGACTACACCCTGCACTCGCACGCCGATGCCCTCGCCGCGGCACTGACCTTTGCGGGTGTCACCGGCGCCGAACTGATCGCGCACAGCATGGGCGGCTCGGTGGCCGTCGTGCTGGCCACCCGCCACCCCCACCTGGTCTCCCGCCTGGTCCTGGTCGACGCCAACCTCGACCCGATCCCGCCCGACCCCACCTCCGCGGGCAGCAGCGGCATCGCCGCCTACTCCGAGCAGGAGTTCCTGGCGGGCGGCTGGAAAGACATCCGCGACCGGGCCGGCGCCCACTGGTGGGCCACGAGGCGCCTGGCCGGCCGGGAGGCCCTGCACCGCAGCGCGGTCCACCTCACCCGCGGCTCCGTCCCCACCATGCGTGAGCTGCTGCTGGAGTTGGCCATTCCCCGCGCCTACCTGCTGCCCGAGGCCGACGGCCCGCTCCCGGGCACCGATGCGCTCACCGCAGCCGGGGTGAGCGTGGTCCCGGTCCCGGAGTGCGGGCACAACATGATGCTGGACAACCCGGAAGGCTTCGCCCGCGTCACCGCGGCGGCGCTGGCCGACTGACACCGGCAAGAAGTAGGCAGTCCGCGCGGTGGACAGGGCACGACGAGAGCAGGACCGCACCCGCCCCACGTGCGATGACGAACCATCAGACCGTGCGGGCTGTCCCCCTCCTGCATCCGCTCGTGGTTACTCTGCCGGATTCAGCGCAGTGATGCCGGTGCCTGCATACAGCCGGGGATCGAGGGAGAGGACGGTGACGGGATCACCCGCTTTCGCGGCCTGCCGGGCGATTGCCGCACAGTGGGCCACCGGCCACTCGCTGCTTGGCCACACTATGGCTTGCCGGGCATGCAGCGAGGTGAACGGCACCTGTTCGGCGAAGCGGAGCGATGCGGCGTGGGCGCCGGAGCCTGGGGTGCGGCGCTCAGCGGCCACGACGGCCAGCGACGGGATGAGGACGCGCCCGGTACCCCGGGAGGCCTCGATGTACAAGCCGGCGAAAAAGTGGTCTGCCCGGTACAGGGCGGTCAGCGCGGTGTGATCCAAGACGGCTGTCAGACTCACGCTGTAGCGCTGCTCTGGTGTGCGCGGATCTTCTCCCAGGCGGACCGGCCTGCGTCCTCGACCTGCGCGGTGTAGTCGACACCAAGCTCCTGTGCAGCTTCAGCGGCGCGTTCTGCCCGCTCGGCCTCGGTCAGTTCGCCTGTGGCGAGCTCCTCCAGCAATTCCGTGATCGTCGTACCGCGTTCCGCTGCGAGAATGCGCAGTCGGTCGCGTACAGCCTCTGTGGTCTTGATGCTGGTCGGTTTACTCATACCGGAATTCTACCACCGGTAGAATCTGTATCGGTGTGCCTGTCGAACCATCAGGTCGAGGAACGGTCCCTGTGCCTCAGGGTTGCCCCCGGTCATCGCTGGGCGTTCGGTATGTACACGAAAGGGCATCCACGGTTTGCCGGGGGGCCAGGCCGGCCACTTGTCTCCCGCGCCCTGGCCGCCTGTCTTCAAAACGCCCTCGTCGGATTCCCGGGATCGCACAACGCTGGTGGGGCGTCCTCGGCGGAAGTGGGCCCGGATGCAGGGCGACGAATCCGTACCCCATCTGCGGCGTGCCGGCGGACCGGGCCAAAGGCTCGACATCGTGCCCCCGGCCGACGCGACCCCGACCTCACTCTCGTGGCCGTCCAGGCTTCACTCGTGCGGCCGTTCACGCCCCACTCGTGCAGCCGTTCAGGCCTGACCCATGTGGCGGTACAGACTTGCTGCACCGGTTCGACCGGCACCGGCCGCCGCTGCGGCCGGTGCCGGTCGCGCCACGTCCGCCCCCCGGCCCGCACCCCTCCCAGGACTCTCACGCGATTAGATTGCGCACAATGTAAACGTGTACTAGGTTTCTCGGTGTCGCCCCGGGCCGGCAGGCCAGGGGAGAGGCAGTGCCACAACTGCGCCGTCCATGGCGCGCTTTGATGAGAAGGAGAGTGTCCCGTCATGAACCTCAAGCCCGTGAACCACTCGGCCGGCACCCCGTCCCTCCCGACGATCGTGCTGGTGCACGGCGCGTTCGCGGACTCCTCCAGCTGGAACGGGGTCATCGAGCGCCTGCAGCGCGCGGGATATCCGGTCATCGCCGCCGCCAACCCGCTGCGCGGCCTGGCCGACGACGCCGCCTATGTCGCGAGCGTGCTGGAGGGTGTGCAGGGGCCGGTGGTACTCGCCGGCCACTCCTACGGCGGCGCCGTGATCAGCGAAGCCGCGGTCGGCAACACGCAGGTCAAGGCGCTCGTCTACATCGCCGCCTTCACTCCCGACGAGGGTGAGAGCGCGCTGGAGCTGTCCGGCAAGTTCCCCGGCAGCACCCTGGGCGCCGCCCTCACCCCCGTCCCCTTCCCGCTTCCCGGCGGCACCGGCACCGACCTGTACATCGAACCCGCAAAGTTCCACGACCAGTTCGCCGCCGACGTGCCCGAGCCGGTCACCGCCCTGATGGCCGCCACCCAGCGCCCGGTCGCCGCATCGGCCCTGGAGGAGAAGGCGAGTGCGGCCGCCTGGAAGACCATCCCCTCCTTCAGCCTGATCGCCACCGAGGACTACAACATCCCGCCGGCCGCCCAGCAGTTCATGGCCGAGCGCGCCCACGCCCACACCGTCGAGGTGAAGGCCTCCCACGCGGTCGCGGTCTCCCGGCCCGACGCGGTCGCCCGCCTGATCGAGCAGGCCGCCCAGTCCCTCGCCCACTGACACCCCGCCCGGCCCGCCCGCCCGCCCGGCCGGCGCCGCGCGGGCGGGCCCGCCGTGGGCCGGCAGGCGTGCCGGGCGGTGCAGCGCTCGGGCGGGTGCCCTGGGCGGCGTACAGCGCTCGGGCGGGTGCCGGCCGCTACCGGCCGGCCGGGCGTGGGCCCTGTCCTGCACCCGGCGTAACCTCCGGGCATGGCCCGCATGGCGCAGCCGGTACCGGTCACGGCCTTCAGCCTGGTGCGCGTGGACTTCCACACGTTCGAGTTGACCGACTCCCACCGGCGCGCCCCGGCAGGTTTCGGCCCGTCCAACGGATTGGTCTTCTCACAGCCGGGCATGGCCGTGATCTGCACCGGCATCAGCACGGGCTGGGTCCACGTCCGGGTGCGGGTGCGGGTGCGTCCCCCCACCCGCGTGGAGAGGGGCGCATGGGAGGAGATCGCCGACCACAGTGTGGAGACCGCCACCGGCGCGCTGCGCGTCACGAGCGTCATGAGCGACACCCCCCGACTGCCCCTGCTGACGCCGCAGGGACCGGGCACCTATCGCGTTCGGGTACATGCGCGGGGCCGTGACACCGCCTCGGACGGCGACGCCCACGAACCCGTCGAGGACTACCTGCTGATCGGGTGGCCGGCCGGTCCGCAGCCGGACGAGATCCACCGGCATAGGGACCGTTACGGCGCCGGGCTGCGAGCCGGGCCGGGCCGGCCTGCGCCCGCGCCGCCGGCCGGTGATGCCGAGGACGACATCCGGCGGCGCCGGCGCGCACGGCTGCTTCGCCCCCGCACGCCCTGAGCCCTCTTCCGCCGGGCGGGCCGCACCTGTTGCCCCTCACGCCATCGGCTCGGGCCGAGGTCCGCTCCGGTGTCCCGGTCGGCGCCCGGGGCTTTCCTCGACCGGCCCTCTATCCTGAAGCCGCAGCAGGACACGGGGGAAGGAGCAGCGGGTGGACTGGTTCTGGTGGGTCCTCATCATCTTCTGGACGGGCGGCTTCGCGTGGGTGGCCGACAACATCCGCACCGCCCTGCGCAACCGGCATGAACGCAAGATGCAGTTGATGGAGGCGGCCCGGCAGGAACGCCTGGCCGTCGAGGCGGCGCACCAGCCGCCGGAGCCGGTGTGCGGGTGCACGCACCATCTGGCCAAGCACGACAAGCAGGGCCGGTGCCACGAACGCGTCGAGGTGCCCACGGCGTGGGACGAGAACAAAAAGCCCCTGCGCTACGAGGCCGGCCAGTGCAACTGCCAGCAGTACGTGGGACCGCAGCCGCTGTCACAGGTGTTCGCCGAGGAGCTGACCGACCGCGCCTGACCGGACGGCCGCGGGGACTCCAGGGCGGATGGGCCCTTCGGTCGCCCCGCAGCCCCGCGGCCGTTTTCCGCTTCCTTCGGGTATCACGGCGAGAGGTGCTGGAGGGGAAGTTCGACCACACCGTAGGCGATCGGCGAGAAGACCAGGGCGGTCAGCAGGGTGAGCGCGCGTTCCTTGTGCCTGCGGGCCATCGTCAACGGCACGAGGACGAGCAGCGCAGCGCAGCCCCACGCCTGACCCTCGTAGTGCAGCGCCCAGGCCGCCAGGATGGCCTCCATGCCGAACACTCCGGCGAGCGCGGCCAGTCCGACCACGCGTCGGAGCGTGGTGTGTCCCCGTCGCCACCACGCCCCCGCGACGCCGAACAGAGGACCGCTGACGACGGCCATCACCAACCACACCAGGGGCCAGGCCAGGCTGCCCATGCCGGACCGGCCCAGCTCGGCGTAGCCGTAGTAGCCGACGACCAGACCGATCGTGGTGCACAGGCCGACGAGCGCCGACGCACGTACGGCCGTCTTCTCTGCGACCACCGCGCCGGCGGCGAAGGCAGGAACACTCCACAGTGCCCCGGAATTCGCGATCTGGTTGAACGAGCCGGGGAGCCAGCCCTGAGCGAGGTTGGTGAGGACACCAAGGGCGATACCGGCTACTGCCGCGGACAGCCACCATCGGCTGACTCTTGCCACAGGAAGGGAAGCGCCCACCATCTCGAAGATCCTTACGCATCTATACACAGCAGCTATACACGGCGACTATACATGCGGGCTATACATGTGGGGTATAGATGCCCCGGGGGCGGCGGCCGTGGTCGGCACCGCAGCGTCGAGTCTCACTGCGGTCTGTTTGACCGGGGGACACAACGGCCCCGGCAGGCCTTGCGTTCATGTCTTCGACTCAGGGTGCCGCGCCACCGTGTCACAGGGAGCGGGGCTGCCTCGTCTCGGGTGCAGCCACCGACGATTCCCGAGGAGCACGTGATGGACGCACGAGTGAACTACTTCGCCAGCCCGACGGCGGGGAAGGCCCTCAAGCACCTGATGTCCGCAGGCAAGGCGCTCAAGGAGTCGCCGCTGCCGGCCGCGACACAGGAACTGGTGGCCTTGCGCGTCAGCCAGATCAACGGCTGCGCCGTCTGCATCGACATGCACACCAAGGACGCCACGGCCGCCGGCGAGAGCGCGGTGCGACTGCATCTGGTGGCGGCATGGCGGGAGGCGACGGTCTTCACCGAGGCCGAACGGGCCGCCCTGGAACTGGCCGAACAGGCGACCCGGGTCGCGGACGGCGCCGGCGGAGTCAGCGACGCGCTCTGGGCGCGTGCGGCCACGCACTACGACGAAGAGCAGCTCGTCGCCCTGGTGGTCCTGGTCTCCTTCATGAACACGGCGAACCGGCTGAACATCATCGCCCGGCAGCCGGCCGGCGACTACGAGCCCGGACAGTTCCACTGAACAGCCGTCAGGTTCCGGGCCGTGGAGCGGACTGAGGCCACGGCCGGGAGCCAGGGGGTGTTGCCCGGTTCCGCCGACGAACCGGATGATCTTCGCAGACCGTCTCCGGCCGGCCCGAAGCCGACCGGGCGTAAGGACACGATCGGGCGCAAGGACATGAGGGAGCAGAGTCTGTGAGCAAGGTCGAGGAGTTCGAGGAGCTGCGGCCGCTGCTGTTCTCGATCGCCTACCGGATTCTGGGCAGTGTGAGCGAGGCGGAGGACGCGGTGCAGGAGACCTGGCTCCGCTTCGACGCCTCGCCGACCCGGCCCGCGTCCCTCAAAGCGTTCTTGTCCACCACCGTGACCCGTGTCGCGATCGATGTGCTGCGCTCCGCGCGGGTGCGGCGGGAACAGTACGTCGGACCGTGGTTTCCGGAGCCGCTGCTGAGCGATCCCTACGAGGACCCGGCACGAGCGGCCGAGCTGGCCGATTCGGTGTCGATGGCGGCGCTGCTGCTCCTGGAACGGCTCAGCCCGCTGGAGCGGTCGGTGTTCGTACTGCGGGAGGTGTTCGCTTTCGGCTTCGACGAGATCGCCGCGGCGGTGGGGCGTTCGCAAGCGGCGTGCCGGCAGCTGCTGGTGCGGGGGCGGCGCCACATGCAGGACGGACGGCCACGGTTCGAGGCGGACCGCCAGGAGCGGCAGGAGCTGGCGGCACGGTTCTTCGACGCCCTGCGCGAAGGCGACGTGCACGGGTTGCAGAATCTCCTCGCCGCGGACGTGTCGATGGTCGGTGACGGCGGCGGCAAGGCCCCGCAGCTGGCGAAGGCCGTCCTCGGCGCCGGGAACGTGGCCCGGCTGCTCGCCTCCGTCTTCCCCCTGATGGCCCGCATCGACGTGACGTTCACGCAGGCCGAGGTCAACGGCCAGCCCGGCGCGATCTTCCGCGACCGCGACGGCAGAGTGCTCCACACCCTGGCCCTGGACGTACTCGACGGGCGGATCCAGACCATCCGCTCGGTGATCAACCCCGACAAGCTCGGCCACCTGGGGCCGGTCGCCGACGCCTTCACCGTCGCCCGCGAGGTGAAGCAGGCCCGCCGGCAGACGAACTGACCCGAAATCGGCCCGGACATGCTCGCGCTGACACCCCATGACACCGCTCAGTGAACAGCCGCCCAGCCGTGCGGCGACGTTGAGGGGCCGAACCCCGACCGGTCCAGGAAAGTGATCACCGTCACCGGGCGGCACCGGCGTCCTCCTGCCCTGCCCGGGAGGAGGATGGCGGCGGGCGGCGCGGCGCGTTGCCGGGCCGGACCGTATCGGGGAGGACATCATGGGCAGCGCTTTCGAGGACATTCCCACCACGGCCGTCGCGGACCTCGTGGGTCGTGAGCAGGTGATGGACATCGGCATCCGCCCGCTGTGGGGCGCACCGCACGTGGCCGGGCCGGCGTACCCGGTGCGGTGCGCGCCGGGCGACAACCTGATGCTGCACGCGGCGATCTACCGCGCCGAGCCCGGCTCGGTGATCGTGGTGGAGTCCGGCGACCTCAACTACGCGCTGGCCGGAGGCAATGTGTGCGCCATTGCCCAGCGCCGGGGCGTGGCCGCTGTCGTGGCCGACGGCCTCATCCGCGACCTGGGCGAAGTACGCGAGGCCCGCTTCCCGGTGTTCGCGCGCGGTGTCATCCCCATCCCCGGCGCGAAGCGGGGGCTCGGCAGCCTCGGTGAACCGGCCCGCGCGGGCGGGGTGCTGGTGCGCGGGGGAGACATCGTGATCGCCGACGAGGAGGGCGTCGTGGTGGTGCCCGCCGCCCGCGCGCAGGAGGTCCTCGCGGCGGCGCGCGCACGGCTGGCGAAGGAGGCCGAGCAGGGCCTCGACGACTGGGAGCAGGAGCACCGGGCCCGCATCGACAAGGCGCTGGACGAGGCCGGGTTCACCGGCTGAGCGAACAGCGCGCGACCGCGCGCCGGTGCGCGCGCCGGGCGGCCGCCCGGCCGGTCCGGGAGCGTCGACCGCGGCGTGCCCCGGTCGGCGTGGGCGCGCCGGCGCCGGCGCCCAGCCGGTATCGGCCGCCGCACGCGAGGGAGGGGGGCACAGTCCAAGTGGGTGTGCAGCCGTCACGGCAGACACCGTGGCCCGCACTTCACGGTCCTACGGCGCTTCCTGCAGCGGCCAGACCTCGACCACGCCCTGGGCAACAGCGCACGGGGTCTTCGACACGAGCCGGACGGCCTCCTCCAGCGTTGCCGCTTCGATGATCGCGAACCCGGCCACCGGCAGGGCCGAGGACAAGAAGGAGCCGCGCTCCACGCTTATGCCGGCGCCGTCGTGGTTGCGCACCTGTACGGGTGCGCCGGCGATGCCCACAACGGTCCCGGCCTCCAGCAGGCGGGCGTCATGCGCATGCGCCTCGTCCCGCACCGCCGCGTCGGTGCGGTCGTAGCCTTCCTGGTCCCCGTATCCGATGGTCACGAATTTCGCCACAACAGGCCCCTCCACTCGCTCGTTCGCAGGCAATGCTCACCGGTTTTGACCCTCGGCCGTGCCCGAACTCATCGTTGTGCCGGAAGATCAGTACACCGGCGGCGCAGCCGCCCGCTCGCGAGCACCTGCTGCCCTCTTCGGGCGCAACCGGCACGCCCCGCGAGGCATCCGCAGCCCGGCCGGGTCAGCCGTCGGTGGCGTCGACGGCTTCCCCCGCGGGCCCGCTGGCCTCGGGGGCACGGTCGTCGGGGCCGAGGGGAAGACCTTGCCAGGACACGACCCGCCAGCCGCGGTCCGGGGCGCCGGACAGGATGACGACACCGGTGTTGCGCAGCTCGTGGGTGGAGGCGAACTCGACGTCGATGTTCTCCGCCCGGGCCGCCGCCCACATACGGATGACGGCGCCGTGACTGACCATGGCGATGGTGTGTGCCGCGCAGGCGGCGGCCTCCGCGACGACGGCATCGAAACGCTTCAGGGCCTCCACCCCGCTCTCCCCGCCCGGCATCCGCCGCTCGGTGTCGCCCGCGGACCAGGCGAAGGCGGTGCTCAGGTACGTCTCGACGGCCTGGTGGTCGCCGCGCATCTCCAGGTCACCGGCGGACAACTCCCGAATACCCTCGCGCACCTGCACCTCAAGACCCCGGTCGGCCGCCAGCGGCGCCGCGGTGAGCTGGGTGCGCACCAGCGTGGACGCGTACAGGGCGCCGATGTCCTGCGCCGCCAGCGCCGCGGGCAGCGCGGCCGCCTGCTCCTCGCCCAGGCGGGTCAGCCCGGGCCCCGGCACGGCGGTGTCCAGGAGGTGCTTGACGTTGGAAGGGGTCTGGCCATGGCGGATGAGGAGCAAACGCATGCGGGGGCCTGTCTCCCGGGAGGCTGGGTGCGGTCCCCTCACTGTGCCATTGCGCGGACCTGCCCACCCCGGCGGGGCCCGCACACCCGCCCCGCCGCCCCGCGTTCGCACCCTCGTCGGCCTGCCGCCACCGGCACGCCCGCGGCACGCGGCCCGTACGGGATACCGCGCGGCACACGGCCGGCTGCTGTCGGCCCTCGAGGCAGGCGAAGCCCGGGCCGGAACCCTGCCGGGGGAGTGGGCGCGGCACCGGCACGGTGCGGTGCGAGCGACCGGCGTCGTCGCTCAAGGACGCCGGGCGTGGGCGGGCACCCCGCCTACGGTGGCAGGCACCGGGAGTCCACGGACCCGCATCACCACGGCGCAGGACGGCTCCGACCGCCACCCGCACGGCGGGAAGAGCCCTCACCCATCGCATCGGTGAGGCCGACGAACTCGCCCGGGTGATCCTTTTTCTCCCGCCAGGTCGGGCCTCCTCGTCACCGGCGGTCGGACATGGCCGACCGGCGGTGAGGGCGTGAACGCAAAGCCCGGCACCCCCTCGCGCGCACCGCGGTTCCGGGCAGGCCCGGCGCCCGCCCGGTACCGCGGTGCGCACGGCCGGTCCGGCAGAACCGGCTCAGTCCAGGGCGGCGGCGATGCGCGCCCGGGCTTCGTCGAGTTCCGCGGCCGGCACATCGCTGTTCGCGCGGCGGAAGTCGAAGTCTTCCAGTCCCCACGCCGGGAAGACGTGCAGATGGCAGTGCGGGACTTCGAAGCCGGCCACCACAAGACCGGCCCGCGGGGCGTCGAAGGCACGCCGCTGGGCAGCACCGATCCTGGCCCCGACGGTCATGAGATGGCCCATCAGGTCGGGCTCGAGGCCGGTCCAGTCGTCGACTTCTTCCCGCGGGACCACAAGGGTGTGCCCCATGGTCAGCGGCGCGATGGTGAGGAAGGCGACCGCCCGGTCGTCGGTCCAGACGAACCGGCCGGGCAGCTCACCGTTGATGATCCTGGTGAAGAGCGTGGGCATGAGGCCATTGTGGCGTGCGCCGGGCCGCAGCCGTCACCGGGCCGCCGGGCCCCGGCAACACGGCGCGGACCGGGCACGTCCCCTACCTGCACGACGGGTACGCGGTCGCGCGCCACGACTGCCTGACGGGCAGCCGGCCACTTGATCGCCGAAACGCTCTGCACCGCGGCCCGGAACGACGATCCGCCCTACCGCCGCCACCGGACTCAGCAGTTGGATGACGTCTGCGCCGCGTCGTCGGCAACCGCAGTCACCACGCGCCCGGTTGACCGTTCTCGATGCCGGCAGGTGTGGTCGGCCTCATCCCGAGGCTGCACGTGGGCGTCCTGCAGTGACCACGCCCGGGCCGGCGCGGGCAGGCCACCGACCCGACGCGCTGCACCGCCCCCGACCGTCAGTAGCAGTCGTAGCGCCAGTCCCACGGGAGACCGGGGCACTGGCGGCAGCGGAAGAAGTAGACGCCGCCGCAGTCGCCCAGTTGCATGTCGCCGGTGATGGTCAAGAGGTGCTCCATACGGTGTCCGCTCTCGCAGTCCGGCCAGTTACCGGTCTGCGTCCAGGCCGGCCAACCGCCCACCTTCGTCCCGACGACGTTGCAGTCCTCGTCCGGCAATGCGACACGCGATCCCCAGAGAGTCAACGTGTCCTCGGACAGGTCATGCCAACTCGGATAGTCCTGCGCGATCGTCGGAGACAACGCGGACCGCTCGGGCATGTGGTCCTCGTCGTACTCTCCCTCGCTCACCTCGGGGATCTCGGACAGCAGCCCGCCGGCCACGACCTCCGCTTCGTTGCGCCAGTACAGTCGCGGCACCACCGGCCCGGGGTCCTGCTCATGTATCAGCGCGCACCACACCAGCTGCAGCAGATCCTTGCCCTCCGGGAACTCCAACCCCGGCACATCCCGAGCGAACAGCTGAAGGATCGGCACCATCGGCACCGCGCCCGGGGAAACCTGGGTGTTGTCGGGGTAGACGGACGTCCAGTGCTCATCGTTCGCGCAGTACGGCCACGGCTCATCTGCCGGCCACAGCAGCGCACCTCCCAGCGAGCTCTCCTTCATGCCGGGATCGCCGGGCTCCGGGTTGAGGAGGGTGGTTTCCCGGCCAAGGGCCGCGTACTCCGGAATCAGGGCGCGCAGATCGTGCGCGGGCGGTTCGGGTGTGTCTGCGGGCATCGTGACTCCTGGGGTGTGCAAAGACCGACCGGACGCTGCGGGCACGCTAATACGTGCCACCGACAACCTCATGCAGCAACGGGCGGGTTGGGGACGGGGAAGCGCCTGTGTCGGTTGCTGTCGGGTTCCCGCCGGGCCCCGCTGCCGCTCCGTCTGGCTCTGTTCACGAGATTGGGTTCTGGCTCGCTTTCCGTAAGGCGGTCACACACTGTTGACGTCGGCCGCTGAGATGATCGTTGCTCGCTCGTAGTCGAGGAGCCGGGGTCCCAGGATGAGTAGTTGGTCACCAGAGACAGGTGAGGTGCTGGAGGCGTCGGGATGGACGCCTGGGCGGAAGGTAGGTACGGACCACTGGCGATCCATGTTCGAAGCAGCCGGCCTCGCCATGCATGACGCAGCGGAAGTCTTCCTGCAAGAGTTCGGTGGTTTGACTGTGAACGTCAGCGGACCAGGGATCAGCTGTGCACGCACGCCGTTCGAACTGGACCCCGAGCTGGCCTGGGGGGAGGATGACCGATTTGCGGAGTGGGGCGAGTCGATCGGGCATCGTCTTTTCCCGCTCGGCGAGCTAGATCACGGCCGGTTCTTCCTGGCCATCGATGAGGTGGGCGTGATCTATCTCGTTGAGACGTGGGTTGCCAGCTTCGGACCGATGCCTCAGGCGATGGAGAACTTGGTTCTCGGCGTGGCTCCTCGCCGGATCGATGGGGACGAGCTGGCGGGCCAGGCGTTCTGACACGTCGCTCACCTGTAGAGCAGAACTCGCTTTCGGAGGAGTTGAAATCCGGCTCGGCCGAACATCTGCCGTTTGAGCACCTTGATCCGGTTGACGTGCCCCTCTACGACGCCTGAGTTCCAAGGGAGGGTGAGACCGGGCGATGACAGCGCGGACGGCGTCGAGCCACTTGGGCAGCCGCTGGCCTTCCCGCTCGGTGAGGATCTAGGCGAAGGACCGGACATGTCCAGTGAGTGCTTCCATCTCGGGGCAGTTGACCATGACGGCCTTGAGACGGAGCTGTTCGGCCTCTGTGAGGGTGTCGGGTGGCGGAGGATCCAGCCGGCGACCGTGCGAGGTGAAGGTGGCGGTGCAGTGACCGGATCTGCCCAGAGGCGCTTGGTGCGGAAGTAGGCGCGAACTCGCTGGTAGCTACCGGCGTAGCCGAGCGGCACGATCTCCTCCCACGCCTTCCAGGCGTTGGTGCAGCCTTGGTTCCAGCGGTCGTCCAAGTAGGGTTTGTACTCGTCGAGGACGGAGGGGCGCCCCTGCCATTGGCCGCGGAAGAGTTCCTCGGGCACGGTGGCATCGGCGAGGATTTTGACGGTGCGGTAGGTCATGCCGAGTTGGCGCTGGATCGCGCGGCGGCTATGGCCGGTAGCGTGCAGAGCATGGACGGCCGCATGGCTGGCCCGAGTCCGGTCGGCGAACCGGTGGCCGGTGGGCCACGGCGAGCCAGAGGGTGTCTTTTCCACGACGCGCACTGTCAGCCAAACCAAGATCGGCACTGACCATTTTCGGGCAACTCTCGGAGGCCGATCCGCGCGTCAGCCGTCACTCATGTCAGCGGTCACGCTTTCCCCACGATCTACATGATCAGCGTCACGTAATTCCCCACCCGGACGGTCACGCTTCCCCACGGGGATGGCGGTTGCGAGTGGATGCCCAACGACAGGGGAAGGCCCAACCACGCCTCTCCCTGCCGTTCACATGAACAGCGGGTCGACCGGCGGCCACGGGTAGCCCAGTTGCTCGGCATCATGCGAACCTCCCCAGACCTCGGCGGTGGCACGGGGATCGCCTGCGGTCAGCCGCGCTTCAAGGCGCTCGGCTTGGACCGATGGGGCGTCCGCAGAGACCGGGAGGGTCATCCCGAACTGGAGCCAGGGCAGATCTGCATCGGCCCGGTTACGGGGATGCCACAGGACGACGTGGATTCGATCGGGTTCCTTTCGGGAGGCCCAGACGCCTTCCAACTCGCAGTCCCACCTGACGAGCCAGTCCCCGCGTCCCCTCAGCCCCGCCTCAAGCAGCCGCGCAACCGCTCCTGCCGGCCACTCCCAACTGCGGTCCTCTCCGGCTCGCAGGACTTCGGCCTCGTACTGACCTGCGGTGAACCGAAGCTCCGGCAGATCGAAGTCCTGATTGGCCAGGTCGCGCCAGCCCGCCCAGACAACATGATCCCCGTTACGCGTGACCGTCATGTACAGCGCGCCACAGCACTCCTCCACGCCGCACCCGGACCAAGCGAGACGAACGTCGTGGGGCGTCGCCGTGGCATGCAACGGCCCGTCCTGGCCCAGCAGATCCCTGGGACTTACTCCCAGGTACCGGGAGCCTCCCACGCCACCGGGGACCACCTCGGCCAGAAGATCCCGGCCATTGACGATCGGGCGAACCTCCACGCCGCCTTCGTCGGGTTGGGGGCACGCGATGCTCAGACTGAGAAGGTCCGGTCTCGTAGTCATCCGCCAATGATCGCGGAGCTGGCTCGCAACTCATGTGAATTCGCGTGGCCTCCGCTCAGGGCGGTAGTTCGGGCCGCCTTCAGGGACGCTGGCCCCGGACACCCCTCCGGAACGACGGGATGGCAGCCTGGGGAATTACGTGACCGTCCACAACTCAGTGTGCACCCGTCACGGAAAGCGAGTCAGAACCCCAGTTTTGACAGCACGTCCGCGTCACCATTTCGCCTGCCTGCTCGGTCCGGTCTGTCTCGCAGAGCAATCGGATGAGGGTGTAGAGAGCGTCGCGGTCGTCGTCCTCTGCGCGCTCGTGGAGCATGGCTTCCATACCGCGGTCGCGAAGCGCTCGGTTGAGCCGTCGACGTGCATGGACGTCCGTGCAGGCCAGGTCCGTGAGCTCTGTGAGCCGTTCCGCGTGGGCGAGCAGGGCCATGTGCCACAGATGGTTGCTGTGGGCGTAGTGGTCGGTGGAATAGCACTCGGCGTGGGTGCTCACCAGGGCGATGGCGGTGTCCCAGTCACCGGACTGCTCTGCTGCCCGTGCCTGCTCGAACCATGTCACCGGTCGAGTATCGCCCAGCCCTGCTGAGCGGCAAGGCCCGCGCGGACGCCACCGCCTCGCAGTCCGTCCGGTAGGTCACCCCCGTACTTGCGCTCCAGGGCCCGCATCGACTCACCAGACTCCTGCGAAAACGGGTCCTACTCGGTGACTGACTTCTCAGTCTTCGAACGGAGATCATGAATCGGGAACGTCGTGGGTGAGGAATGTTCTTTGCACGTTCCTCCTTCTCGATGCAGTTCTTCGGGTCGCAGTGCCCAGGCGATGGCCTCGCCCGGGCCGCAGAATGAGGGTTCGAGGTGGAACGTGGTCCGTGTCCCGAAGGGTTTCGGCGCTATGAACTCTTCCCGTGGACTGGCAGGATCCATCCCGGCCAGCTCCTGTCGATAGCCGCGGCCATCCAGCCACACCTCGATGACCGTGCGGGCGCTGAGTGCGGCAGCTGCGGAGGGAGCCCAACGCTGCATGTCGAATATGTCGAGCAGGGAACCGAAGAATTCAGGAAGAAGCCTCTCCCGTTCATCGGCACTGGGGCGCTGATCGCTCTCCACGGTGAAGCTGAGATCAGATCCGATCTCGACACTGATCTGTCCATGCCTGCCGTCGCGACGGTGCAGCGCGTCCCAGGCCACCGCCCGCAGGACTTCGGTGGGAAGCTCGGGGCTGCCCTGCTCAACCAGAAAGTACATCTGTGGGCAGCGCCGCACATGCTCCATGAGGTCAGCCACCCGAAGCGGCTCGACGGTGAACCTCTCCACTCACCCTCCCCATCTCTGCACTTTCCAGCCAGGCGCAGCCGATCATGGCACCCGCCACCGGCAATCACCACGCTCCCCGCCCATCCAGTAGCCGTGACGGATTGTCAACCGATCACGGAAGTTGAGCCAGAACCCGAGATTGGACAGCAGATGCCGGCCCACTTCGGCAGGCGCGAGAGTCTGGCGCTGTTCGATCGCGCGACGGCTAGAAGAGGTGGGTCGAGGTGCCCTGCGTGAGGTTCTCGAGGACCGTGCGCAGCCATGGGCTGCGCACGGCCGGTAGCCGGACCAAGGTGTGCTGGAACGTTTTCCGGTCGGCCCGGAACAGGTAGTTGGGGAGCGGCGGGAGCGGGTCGTCGCGGAGTACGTCGTGGGGTATGCGGCCTGACGCGGGGACCGGCAAGTACGGCTGGGGAGAGACCAGCCAGAGCCACACCCCCAGCGGCAGGGGTACCGGGTATGCCGACGCAGTCGGGCCGGCGGGGGTCCAGGTCCGTCCTGTTTGAGGATGGACCGGTACGAGGAGGATGTCGACGTCTGCGTCCGGGGAGGGCTGTCCCGGTCCAGCCAGGACGGCGCGCCGCTTCGGGGGGCCTGCCGGCAGCAGGGCGTCGAGCGCGCGTTGGAACACGTCCGTGGTCAGACCGCCCGGGACCTTGACCGGCTGCCCTTGGGAGGCAACCAGCAGGTGGGCGAGCGCATGGCCGGCTGCCGCCTCCCACCGCGGGCTCCACGACCAGGAGTGGTTCGACCCCGACCGTCCTCCCCACGGGGCAATCGGCTCGAAGGGAGGCGTTTTCTCCCCCTTCTGTGCCAGCTCCGCCCAGGAGAGGGGCGCAGCATGGATCCCGTCAACGGGGACGCGGTGCACGGTGTCCGAGCTGAGCCGTACTGCCTGCCAGAGGGAGCAGTCGTCGACCCTGGTCGCCACGGGGAGGTCGCATGCCTCGCAGACCATGTTGGGTCCGTCGGCTCCGTCGAGGCCGCAGCAGGCACCGCCGCGCTTCTCGGGAATCAGCCGGGTTCCACGGATATCACCGGGCGCAATGACACTCGCCCCGGGCGTGCTGTCGGACAGGGCGTAGACCGGCGCGTAGATGCCGCGTGCCTCCGCCTCGCCCGGATCGATCTCATCCCACAGCCGCCACGGCCCTCCCCAGGGGTCCGGGTCCACGGCAAACGTCCCGGGCTCCATGAGCACCGGAAGCTGGGCTCCGTTCCCGTAGTTCTGACGGGCGTGGACCGGCAGTGAGACCTGGGACAGCGGGGTGGTCAACTCGGCGCCGCATCCCGCACACACGAAAACGAACAACTGTCCTCCGCCTGGGAAACAGACGCATCGTCGCAGCTCGCCGGCCCCCGGCCAACATGTTTTCTCACCCGTTGCGGGAACGGCACCTGCCGCCGTCGTGGAGCATCAAACGCAGTGCGGGCAAGTGCCGGCCGCCGCCTCTACGGCAAGCGACTTGCGCAGTGTTCGAATTCCCGGTGTGTTCTGGCGTCGTCCGAAGTGGTGAACATCTGCTGACCGGGTTCCCCGTGCCTCTGCAAGGAACACAGGATCAGCCGCAGGCCTGCCGGGCCGGGAACCGGGGCCGGTAGAGCCCGAACCCGCGACAAATGGTCGCAGCTTCCCAGGCTGAGAGCCCGAGTTCGGTTCCCGACACCACTCCGGAAAGGTGCCTGCGAGTGGTACGTCGACGTCGGCTACTGGACATGCTTTGACGCATAGTCGACGAAGACCTCGATGGCTTCCCCTGCCGCGTCGTTCAGTCGCCGCCGTTCTACCTCGCTCTCAGCACCTGAAATGTCGCGTGTCTGATTCAGCGCTGCCCCTGCACGTGCCACCAGGGCATGGTCTTCCGTCACCAGCTTGACGCGGTAGAACGCCTGCCGCGCGGCTGTGCGCAGACGGTGGCCTTCGTGGTACGCCACCCTGTACGCCTCCCTCTCGGGGTTCTCTTGCTTTCGGAAGAAGCGCTCGGCTTGCCCATGCCGGAAGTCCTCCACCGCAGCGGCGAAGGCGGTGTACGCGGCGATCCGCTCGTCGCGCAACCTCTGCTGCTTGGCCGCAAGCCGCTGAAACGGATAGGTGGCAACGGCGCCCAACAACGTGCCGACCACTGCCACAACGCTGGTCCATATCGGCTCCATTGCCACAGGTGAGCACAGGCGTACCTGTGCTTGGGTGACGTCGACCTCCTCTTCATCAAACATCCCCATGCGGAGAGACAGAGATCCCACGACGGGCATGTGGAGCTTGTAGCGCCAGCCAGCTCCCAGGACCCCATCAGCAGACAAAGCCGTTGCTGTACAACAACGAAGTGCAGCAACTCCAGCAAACGACCGCGGCCGGCAGCCGCTTCGACTGATCCTGCGACGGCCTCAATGACCCTCGTTGACTGATCTCTGTAAAGGTGCGGATCAGAAGGTCACACCGCCCACGAGACGGCTCGGCCGTGCATCGGGCTCACTGGTGTGGGCAGGTCGAGAGCCCGGCTCATGGCGGAGGTGACAGGGGTGGCGTGATCAGGCAGGCGCCCAGCAGCCCAGACGGCGACTCGTTGGAGGAAGCCGACCAGATCGCGCTCGGCGCCGGCGAGCAGGTGACGTAGGTCCGTGACGGGCACTTCGATCACCGCACTGTTGTCATGTTCGGCGTCGACGGTCAACCGGACGATGTCGCCGTGCCGTTCAGCGAGCGGAGAGGGGTCGTGACCGAACGAGGCCCAGCCCTTGCCGTCGACGACCTCGAGCCAGTCGCGCCTCTCCTCCAGCCCGTTGCAGCAGCCCGGCAGCAGCGTGGTGCCGGTTGCGGTGTCAAAAATCCGCAGGCCGCCAGGTGCGAAGAGGGCGTCCATGGTGAGCAGTCCGTGCAGGAAGCCCTCGAGTGGGTCGGTGGGGCGGGCTGGGCGACCGTCGTTCTCGGGAGCGATGCTGTTGCAGTCGGCGATGCGCATCACCGCGGTGCCGACCTCGGCAGCATCGAGTGCGCCGCTGAGCGGCAGGAAGCCGTACGGCTCGGACTCGGCGACAGGCCAGAGGGCGAAGCCTTCGCAGACGTAAGTCTCAAGGACGGGCTGCACAACGATCACCCAGGAAGTCTGCGGCACGCCTGCTCGCGCCGCACTGCGATTACTGGCTCATGCTGAAACCTCGGCGTTGGCCACGCTGAACCACCCCGGCCGCACCTCGGTCAGCATGGATTGCAGCGACGTCACTGCGGATCGCAGGTCGTGATCCGTGAGGCCAAGAGGCTCCGGCAGACTTTTCCCATAACAGCGCAGCTGCCAGAGGTCGAAGATTTCCCTCCCGTCGGCCGTGAAGTCCACATCCATCCCAGCGTCGTTGCCGCTGATGAAGCGGCAGCCTGCGCCCTGGACCTTGTAGAAGTAGGTGCCGATGGGATCGCTCCGACTGATCCGCTGCGAACGGGCCAGGCCGAGCACGGCCGCCAACTACTTGAGCCAGGGGATCGCCACCTCCATCGCTTCGCACCGCACCTTCGGTAACCGCAGGCACCACGCGCCTGGTTGACCGTGACACGCGTGCAACTGACTGACGGGGTGGGAGTTCATCGGGCCGTACCTGCCGATGGCGGGTACGGCCCCTACTCCGAGCGGTTGCGCCGCCGGTCATGGCGGCTCAGCGGTGCGACCGCATTCCCACGCGTTACTCAGCGCCACATGCCACGTGGCCGTAGGTGCACGACTCGGACCGGTCGCTGTGCCGCGGCCGGTCCGGCCCGTGTGTCGTCACCGAAGGGTCGGTCGTGGCCCCCTACATGAGGGACCGGGCGAGGGCGTCGGACAGCCGTGGGGCGGCGAACGCGGTGCCGCAGGTGAAGCGCAGCAAAGGTCCGAATGTCGCTGCTGCATGGATGCCGGTGAAGTACAAGCCCGGCACGGACGAGCCGAGTCCCTTGTCCAGGCGAGGGAACCCGCCGGTGCGATCGAGCGCGGCGCGCAGTTCGGGGGCCAGGAAGTCCAGCTTGTCGAGGTGGACGCGGTAGCCGGTCGCCGCCAGGACGTGCCCGGTGCGCAGCGTGTGGGTGCGTCCCTGAAGGTCCTGGGTGGTTACGGTGATGCGCCCGGCTTCCTTGTGGGCGGCGGTGATGTGCTGCCCCAGCAGGTGCGGCACCGCCTCCAGGCGGGGTTTGAGCCACCAGGAGCCGAACGGACCCAGGACTTTCTTCACCAGGCCCAGCCGGGTCGTGGCGGGCAGGTAGCGGAAGAGGGCCGCTTGGTGCACGACGGCATACAGGGCCCAGGAACGGCCCAGCGGGGTGTCCGGCTGCCAGTGCGGCCCCGGCGTTGGGGCCGCCCCGAAGGCCAACCGTTCAGTGCGCGCCATGAGTTGCACGTGAGCCCCGGCTTCGTGCAGGAGCGCAGCGCTTTCCTGGGCAGATTGCCCAGCGCCGACCACGAGCACGTGCCGGCCCGTGAACGCCGAAAGGTCGGCATGCTGCGCGGTATGTGAGACCAGGCCCTCGGCGACCAGAGGAGCCAGGGGCCTGGGCACGTGAGCGATACCGTCCATGCCGCTCGCGATGACAACCGCAGCTGCCTGCACCTCCTCACCCGAGGCGAGCTTGAGGCGGAAAGTGTTGTCGCCTTGCCGGTCGACCCCCAGCACCCGCACGTCCTCCACGTCGGGCACCAACTGCTCGGTGAACCAGCGCCCGTAGCGCACGAACAGCTCGATGGGCACGCGGTCGTGTCCGGACAAGTGTGCTTCGTTCGACTGACGGCAGTAGTCCTCCAGCGTGAAGCCCGGCCCGGGTGCGGACAGCAGCGAGGCGCTGGGCGGTGACTTCAGGAGCATGCCCTGCGGCATGTTCTGGCTCCAGCTCGCCATGGGCGTGCCGAAGACGCGCACGGACAGCCTCCTGGCGCGTAGGTGTGCGGCGGTGGACAGGCCATACGGGCCGGCCCCGATGACAACGACGGTTTTGGACACGAGGGATCCCCCCTGGCACCGGCTGCGTCGCGCGCGGTGCCGCAAATGGTGGTGTGTGACGGCGTGCCGGAACCGCTCACCGCAGGTGCAGCGATCAGGCGGAAAGCGGCGTGGGGGAGGGAGGCCCACGCCGGGCCACTGCTCGGGACAGGATGAGCAGGCGTGGAGATGTCCGCGTCAGAGTGCTGGTGGCGGGCGCCCGGGGCTGCCGTGCCTCGGGCACGGCGTAGGTGAAGAGCAGGTACAGCTCGCGCCAGAGAGGCAGCGGCAGGCGGCGCAAAGTGCCCTCCAGGTCCCGCAGGACCCGGCGGCACCCGGCATCCGCGCGGTGCAGCATGAAGGACACCAGGAGGGTCAGCAGGATCTGCAGCAGCACCAGCGACGGGCGGCGGCGCACCTCTGCACCCCACGGCCCCTCGCCGGCGGGCTCAAGGACGCGCAGCAGTTCGAAGCAGCAGCAGGCAACCACCTGACCTGCCACGAGGACAGCCAGCCAGCGCCCCGCGGACGCCGCACCCGTGGCACGCGGCAGCGCGAAAGCGAAGAGCCCGGCCACGACAAGAAGGCGCATCGGCCACGACGGCATACCGCCGAAGAGGAGATGGTCAGTCTGCATGGCCAGCAGGGTGCACGCGGTCGAGAACGCCCCCGCCCTGACGGCAGCCGCGACTAGCGCGGCAACGGTGTGGCCACGCCGACGCAGATAAGGCATACCCCCCAGGCCCGCCATAACATGCCCATGATGGAGCACCCTACGTCTATTTGTCACTCATTCACCCACAACGCGGTGCACCGATCAGGCAATCCCACGCGCCACGGGGCGGCGATCTCCTGGCTGGAGAGGGCCTCTTTGCCGCGGCGACGTGGGTCCGGGGTGTCGACGACGATGTACTTTGAGCTGCCGAGCCAGTCCATGGACGCGGCTCGGGCCCTCCTTTGTGAGGTTCTTCGTGGGTCTCGACGGTCTTGTCGACACCCACCACGACGAGAGCCTGCAGGCGAGCGAGTTCCTCACGCTGGTGGAGCGTTGTCCCGGGTGGGACTGGCGTCGTCAACCGAGCACAGACCTGCAGTAGACCGGCGCACGCCTACGTCCTGTCTCCGGGAGGAGATCAGGACGGCTGCGAGGTGCAAGGCTGCCGGGCAGGCGGCAGCGAGCTCGTCCGCCCGCATGGCGATGCCACGCCACTGCTTGAGTCGGGCGACGCCCGGGTCAGTGAGGGCTGCGGCGCTTTCCACCCTTACCGCAGCGTCTCGTGCCAGCAGCCAGCGGCCGGCGTCGGAGCCGGGACGGGCGCGGGCGCCGTCACGTGCGTCGGATGACCAGCACGGCCACGTCGTCGAGGTGGTCGACCGCGGCCGCCGCGGTGAGGATGCGGTCGGCGGTCTCCTCGGCGTTCAGCCCGTCGTGGACGGCCTTCCCGGCCATGGCTCCGGCTTGTTCCAGTCCGGCCTCCAGCGTCAGGTCCGGTCCTTCGACCACGCCGTCGGTGACCATGACCAGCGCACTGTCCCTGTCCAGGGTGAAGGTGTCCTCGCGGTACTCGGTGCCGGTCACCACGCCCAGGACCGGCCCGCCGGGCAGCTCATGGACCTCGAAACTGCCGTCTTTGTGCGCGCAGAGCACCGGCACATGACCGGCGCTGGTGCCGGTGACGCGTCCGTCGTGCGGATCGACGTGCAGGATGGTGCAGCTGGCGAACCGTGCGGGGGCCAGCGTGAGGAGCAGCTCGTTGGTGCGCTGCAGCACCGCTGTCGGATCCGGTTCCTGGGCGGCGATCGCGCGCATGGACAGGCGGACCTGTCCCATGAAGGCGGCGGCGTCCACGTCGTGCCCCTGGACGTCGCCGATCTCCAGGGCGATCGTGCCGTCGGGCAGGACGAAGGCGTCGTACCAGTCTCCGCCGATGTCCAGTCCGTCCCGGCTCGGCCGGTAGCGGGCGGCGACGTCCAGGCCCGGGAGGTGCTCGGGCAGCGTGGGCAGCATGGTCTGCTGCAGTGCCGCGGCCAGTTCCACCCGTGTCTGCTGCAACCTGATGCGCCGCAGCGCCTGGCCTGCCAGGTCGGCCAGCGTGCCCATGAGGGTCCGCTCCTCCAGCGAGGGCCGGTGCCCGCTGGCGTAGGTCAGCATCCACGCCCCCAGTGGCTGATCGCCGCTCTCGCTGAGGGGGGTGATGGACACGGTGTAGTTGAAGCCGAGCGGGCCCAGACACGGGAAACCGACTCCGTGCGGCCAGCGGCGGATGTAGTCCTGCCGGTTTGCGATGAACAGCGGCTCGCCGGTGCGGATCGCCTCGGGTATCGCGCTGGGATGGTCCAGCGGCAGGCTGTGCCGGGCCTGGGCTTCCCGCATGGATATCCCGGCGTCGGTGGACACGTGCAGGCGGCCGTCGACGACGAGAGCGAGCAGGGCACCACTGGCCCCGAAGGCCGCGGCCAGCCGGGTCAGAACGACCTGCCGCAGTTCCTGCTCGGTGGCCGCGGTGATCAGGGCAGAGGAGAAGTCGGCGACCTCCATGGCGCGCTGTCGCTCGGCAGCCAGTGCCGTCTGCGCCTTCTTCCTGCGCTTCTCCTGCTTGGTGTCGTCCCGGACCAGCCCGAAGATCCGTTCGGGTCCGTCATAGCCCAGCTGGATGCGACGGGTCTGAACGGCCAGATGATGCCAGCCGTCGTGCGCGGTGAGGTACCGCAGCTTCACCCACGGGGACTGGGCGGGGGTCGCGCGCAGGAGCTGCCGGAAGGACTCCCGGTCGTCCGGGTGCACTGCCGCGATCACTTTGGAGAGCGGCGCGGTGGGGTCCGGGTAGAACGCGACCAGAGCGGCCAGGCCACTGAGCCACTCCAGCCGGCGTTCCAGGGGTGAATACATCCACAGGCCGACATCGGCGGCCTCGGCGGCCAGCCGGAACGGGATCAGCAGGCTGGCCAGGTCGTTTCGCGCATCCAGGGAGTGCACCCAGACCAGCTGTCCGTCACCGGAGGGATCCTTCACCGGCTGCGCCTGGAGCAGGCAGGCAACGGGTGCTCCGCCCCGCCCGGGGAACTCCAGTACGCGCATCGCGACCGTCTTCGTCCTTGTGGCGGTCACCACGAGGCTTCCGGCCGATATCCGCTGCTCTGCGGGCCACAGACCGCCGAAGTCACGGCCCAGGCAGTCCTTTGCGGGCCTGCCCAGCGCTATGGCCATCGCAGCGTTGAGACGGCGGATGGCACCGTCCAACGTCAAAAGAGCCGCCGGGGCAGCCCCTCGAAGAAGTTCGTCCGAGGCGTCCATCTGTGGCTCCCTGGTACATGCCAAAACAGCCCCTTCACTCATGTTCGCGCATTTTGCGGCGCTGTCTCGGTGAAGGATGGCGGGTGTTCCGGGCCGGCCGGGTGCTGCGTACCCGGGGGATCACCGTGGAGGGGCGGCTGCAGAGGTCCCACTGGTCCGACTAGGTCAAGCTCGACAGCCACGGCGCACGGCATGAGCGCACAGGCGCGGAAGGCGGTGCCGAGCGGGCCGAGATCACGTACGACCCCGACAACACTATGGTTGGCCGCCGAAGATCCAGCCGCAGGGCGTACTTCGTGCGACTGCGGCCTGGAACGCGAAGGGCCGCCCTGCTCTTTAGAAAAGGAAGCAAGCTTGAGACCGCCGTTCCTGCTCGCCACAGCCCTCGGCTGCGCCCTGTTGCTCTCGGGCTGCGCAGGGCTGTCGGGCGGCCTTCCCTCTTACGGAAAGCCGGTCACGCAGGCGCAGCTCGTCGGCATGTGGAAGGGCGGCTGGAGGAACATCTGTCACGCGACGCTCATGCTCCGCTCCGACCACGGCCTGAGCGCTACCGGCTTTCCGACCGACGATGACGACGCCCGTCACTCGGAGGTCATCCGCCGCGTCTCCGGCATCGGAACCTGGATGATTTCCCCGGGAGTCGACAAGGGCGACCCCCCGACCCTCGACCTCACTATCGGCGCCACGGACCACAGCCTCGACTTCGCCGCCGGCCATGGTGGCACTCTGGTGCTCGCCGAAACGATCGGGGATCCCGACGACGGCGTCGGCTGCCGATTCACCCGCACCTGAGGCACACGTCGGCAGTCCGACATCAGCTCCGAACCCGGCGAAGCTCCGCACGGTCTTCGGGACCGGGCCGACCCTCCGGTTGACCCTCACCTCAACAGCGGCGCGACCGCCGAGGAGCGCCAGTTTGAAGGTAACAACCAGTGCGAGCATCAAGGGCGATGCTCCTGAGTACGTGCCACTGTACGAACGACTGCGAGGATTGATCGCGGTACCACTGGGCGGCCAGGCCGCCCAGTGACTGACGCTTTGAGCTGTCCGCGACTGCAAGCTCATACTCGATGGCCACGGCAACGGCTTTCCCGCTGATCAACACAGGCCGAGGGGGCGGCAACCGAGCAAAAAACCAGGTCAAGCCCATTCGGAGTAGAGTGAAAGTCACGTAGTTCTCCGGAGGCTGCACGGAGCTACGACAGGCTCACTGCGAGTCCGTTGCCGAGCGCGGACACCGCTCCGCGCGGCGTTGACCGTATCGAGGGAAGTGAGCAGCGATGTTGGCGCTCTTCCTGTTTTTCGTACTCGTGGCTGTCGCCCTGGGGCTCGTCGGCGCGCTGATGCATGGGCTCTTTTATCTTTTGATCATCGGGGTTGTGGTCTTCGTGGCTAACTTCGTACTCCTGGGCGCGGGTTGGTCCCGGCGATCGCACCGGCACCTCGCCCGGTGAGCGCCGCGCCCGCTGCGCAGCGTATGGGGAGAAACCCTCTAGATGATGTTGAGATGAGGCGCCGCAGCACCCGCCGGGAAGCCTGCTCGCCACGCTGCGCCAGTCCGTGCTGCGCGATCAGATGGGACCGACGAACGGCACGTGGAGGTTTCGTTGGCGTACGCCCACAGCAGCGCACATCCATAGCCGACCCCGGCGTGCCGCGACCTGCGTGATCCGCATGCCGTCAGGACCCGGCCTGGCAGGCGGTCGTCAGCCGCGCCGCCGCTGGATCTACAGGCTGCCCTGTTCGCAGACGCGGCGCGCGACCTCACGGAGTTTGATGTTCTTTTCCTGGGAGTACCGGCGCAGCACGTCGAAGGCCTGCTCTTCGGTGAGCTGGTGGCCGCCCATGAGGATGCCCATGGCTTCGCCGATGACGTGGCGGGTGGCAACGGCCTGGTGCATTTGGGCAGCGGTTCGGGCGCTGGAGAAGGCGACCGCGGCGTGCGAGGCCAGCAGCCAGCCGGCCGTCTCGCTGGCCTCGGTGAATGCGCCCGGACGACGGGAGTAGAGGTTGAGCGCACCGAAATCTTCGTCATCGGTGAACAGCAGGAATCCCATCATGCTGCCGATGCCCAGTTCACGGGCCGCGGGAGCGTAGTCGGGCTAGCGTTGCTGTTTGTGGGTGACGTCGGAGATACGGAAGATCCGTTCGCTTTCGCGGGTGCGGGCGGCGTCGAAGCAGGGGCCCTGGCTGAGACGCTCCTGGAGCTCGTCGCTGGCGCGGGCGAGTTCGTCCGTGGGAGCGAGGGTCTGTACGTGCTTTCCGTGCAGGACGAGGATGCCGGCCGCGTCACAGCCTTCCACCAGTTCGGTGGCCGAGCGGGTGATCCGCTCCAGGGTCTCGTCGACCGTCTTCTGGGAGAGCAGGTCCCGTGCCATGGAGGCCATCTGCTGCGCGAACGTTCGCCAGTCCATACCGTCCTCCCTCTCGCCAGTGCCGGCATGGTGTCTGTGCACGCCTGCCCGCCTCATGCCCTTCTTATCTGCCCTTGGTCTCCTGCACGCTCTGGCGAGTGCGCGCAAGCGATAGGTGACGCTGGGCTCGGGCGGGGCCCCCATCAGATGCCGGCGCCGGCCCATGCGTGGCGGCCCTTGGCCTGGGGGCCGTGCCAGTCCAGGCAGAGGACGGTCGCGTCGTCGGCGAGGTGCCCGTCCGAGGCATCGGTGACCGCGGAGGTCAGGGTGCGTACAACCTCGCGTGGATGGTCGGTGGCTGTGTCGTGGATGAGTTCGGGCAGGTTGAGGGATTCTGCCCCTCGTTCTTGCATGCCGTCTGTGTAGAGCACCAATCGGTCGCCGGGCTGCAGATCGAGTTCTTGTACGCGGTAGGGGGCGGCCGATGCGATCCCGAAGGGCAGGCTGACGGCGATGTGCAGTTCGTCGACCCTGCCGTCGCGCAGGCGCAGCGGCCAGGGGTGGCCGGCGTTGACGAGTTGTGCGCTGGTCCCGTCCAGGGCGATCCGCAGCAGTTGGCCGGTGGCGAAGGTGCTGCGGCCGTGGTCGAGGAGGGCCTGGTGGGTCCGGCGGGCCTGCTCGGCCAGATCGGCTCCGGCGCGGCGGGCGCCGCGGGAGGCGCTGATCAGGAGGGTGGCCATGAGGGCGGCCTCGATGTCGTGGCCCATGGCATCGGTGATGGACAGGTGCAGGGTGTCGTGGTCGAGGGTGTAGTCGTAGGTGTCGCCGGCGCAGTTGTCGGCGGGGACCAGGGTGGCGGCGAGGGCGAACTCCGAGGCTTCGCAGGAGGGGGCCGCAGGCAGGAGTTGGCGCTGGATCTCGCCCGCCAGGGTGACCGGGCTGGTGCGCTGGCCCCAGTGGTAGAGGTCGGTGAAGCGACGGTCGGTGACCAGGATGTACGCCAGCGCGTGCGCCGCTTCCCCGATCTGGTCCAGCACCTCTTGCGTGATCTGGGGCAGGAACAGTTCCAGCACGCCGATGGCGTCGCCGCGGTTGGTGACCGGGGCGAGCACCCGGTGGCCGCGTCCGTCATCGTGCGCCTGCACGAGTTTCTGGGTGCGCAGGGCTTCGTCGTAGACGCTGCCTGCCAGAGGAACCTGATCAGCGCGGCGTCCTCGCTGGGAGTCGGTGTCCTTGCTGAACCTGATCATCTTCCGGCCGGCGATGTCGACGAACAGAAACGACGCGTACCGCGCACCGAACCGGTCGCGCAGACTGCGCGCCACCACGTCGAGGGACTCCACCGGCGCGGCATTCTCTGCCGCGCCCAGAACGTCGGCCAGCCACATCCGATCCCGTGCCATGACATCTCCCTGGGCTCTACGGTCTCCTTCCCGCAGTCACCGCAGGCATCACCACGCCCACCTTCTCAGCGCGCAGGTGGGCGGTGAGGGACCGAGCAAACCGTGCCCGTTCGCTGCTGTATCGGCTGAACCGCGCGCGTTTCAGTGCGCTCCGGCGCAGGTCAGCTGTTCTGTGGCCGGGTGGGGGTGCGGGCGGCGATGAGGGTGATGTCGTCGCGGGGGTCGCCCAGGGTACGGGCCAGTGTGGTGCACAGTTGGCGCAGCGGCAGGTGGCGGTGGGTGGTGGCGTGCTGGCGAAGGCGCGTCATGCCGTCGTCGAGGGAACGGGTGCGGGATTCGACCAGGCCGTCGGTGTAGAGCAGGAGTGTGGCGCCGGCGGGCAGACGCGTGTGGGTGGTGGGGCGCTCGATGGTGGGGCGCAGGCCCAGGAGCATGCTGTGTGCCCCGGCGAGGTAGTGGGCGTTTCCGTCGGCGGTGACCAGCAGGGGTGGGGGGTGGCCTGCCACGGACCACGACGCCAGCCAGGCCCCGCTGGTGGTCCGGTGCAGGCGGGTGAAGACCGCCGTGGCGGAGTCGGCGAGGGTCAGGCGGGCCTGGGCGGTGTCCAGGCGGCGCAGGATCTGGCCGGGGAGGTCGTGGGGGCGGTCGACGGCCAAGGCGCGGAGCATGTTGCGCAGTTCGCTCATGCGGGAGGCGGCCTGGATGTCGTGGCCCGTGACGTCGCCGATGACCATGGCGAGATCGCCGTCGTCGAGGAGGAAGGCGTCGTACCAGTCGCCGCCGACCTCGGCTGCGTGCTGGGCCGGCTCGTAGTGGGCGGCCAGTTCGATCCCCGCGACGTCGGGCAGGTCGGTGAGCAGGGCGCGTTGCAGGGCTGCGGCGATGTTGGCCTGGGCGGCGTGCAGGCGGGCGTTGTCCAGGCCCAGGCTGATGCGGCGGGCCACCTCGTCCGCCAGGACGCGGTCGGCTTCGTTGAAGGGAGGGCTGGCGGATGAGCGGGCCAGGGTCAGCGCGCCGAAGGTCGTGGCGTGCAGCCGCAGCGCAAGGACGAGCGCCTCTTCAGCTTCCACGAGCGTGAGCAGATCGGGTTCGCCGCCGGCTGCGGGTGCGAGGTCGCTCAGGTGCTGGGTACCGGCTCCCTCGATGACGCGGGTGACGGCCGCATGATGGGCGGGGTGCTGCGGCGCCGGCTCGTCGCAGGGACTGCTGGGCAGTACGTCGGGCGTGTGGTGGGCGGCAGCCGCGAGGCGATGCGTGTGCCCGTCGGCCAAGCTGACCAGAGCGGTGTCGGCAAGGCGGGGCACCAGCTGGCGCACCAGGCGGTGCAGCGCCTCGTCCGCGTCCAGGGTGGTGGTCATGGCCAGCGTCAGCTCACCGAGCCAGGTGGTCTCCGCCAGATCGTATTCGGCCTGCTCGCGCATCGTCTCGCTGAGCGCGTACCGCTCGGCCCGGCGTCCTTCCCGCGCACGCTGGGCGGTCGCGTCCTGGAACACGACCACCGCACCGTGATCGCCTCCCTCCGCCGTGGGCAGCGGAGCCGCGGTCCACCACACCGCAAGCGGCGTGCCGTCGGCGCGCAGCAGCACGGCGCGCTCGCCACTGATCCGTTTGCCCAGCGCCACGTCCTGCAGGATCGGGCGCTGGACGGGCACGGCCGCCGACTCTGCGTTCGAGGGGTGCAGAGTGCGGTGGGCGTTGACCCCGATCAGGGTGCCCGGCTCGTAGCCCAGCAGCCGTTCGGCCCCCGGGTTGCAGGCGATCACCGTGCCCTCGTCGTCGACGGCATACAGACCGGCGTCCGCCGCGGCGAACAACACCGACATCAACGCTTCGTCCACGCCGACGCCCATAGCGTCGTCTTCTCTCGGCCCGCTCTTCACTCTGTGCATTGTGCCCGCATCCTGCTGTGTTCCAGCAAGCCCTCTCATCCGCCTTCACAGACCCGGGCGATCACACGCCGCCGGGACGCCGGCGAAAACCCCGACCACGGTGTCCAGCCCCGTCAGCTCCAACATGCGCCGCACCTTCTCGCACGGGCCCGCCAGCCGCAGCGCGCCGCCCAGCGCATCGGCCCGCCGCATGGCGTACACCAGCACGCCCAGAGCGGACGAATCCATGAACGACACGCGTTGCAGGTCCAGCACCATGCGCGCGCGACGGTCGGCTATGAGTGCGTCGACGATTTCCCGTAGCGCCGGTACCAGGGCCAGGTCCACCTCACCGGTAAGGATCACCACTGCCCACGCCCCGCAGTCGTCGGCGCGTCGCACGCTGGGCACTGCAGTCATGGGAGCTCCTTCCGCACTGGGGAAATTCCGCATCTCGCCCCTGGTGGCCGCAGCCCCGTCCGAGCCTGTAACCAGAGCCCGCCGTCATAAACAGTCCCGTGCAACTGCCGCGGAATACCGACCACAGCCGACCGGTGCCGAGTGGGCACGAAGACAGCACCCAAGCCCTCATCGAGGCTGCCGCGCCGCGCAGGCACGATGGCGAGCCGAGCGCTCTCCTGAGCCGTCCCGGGGGCCGTTTACACCACGCCGATCAGGCGGATCAGGGCAGTGCGGTCGGGGGGGGGAGATGCCGACTGCGGCGGTGCTACGCCTGATTTCCTTCCGGCATTGCTGCGGTCCTCATCTGCCACCGCCGCCCGGTCGATGGACCCAGGTGATCTCAGGTCGCACTGCCGGCAGTGCCCAGTGCTCCAGGACACCGCTCACCAGATCAGCCAGGAACTGAACCGCTCCACCGGTGTAGTGCCACCACGCACCGTTGCGCGAGGCGACGGTGACCATCCATTCCTGCGGCCCGGCGGGGAGGGTGGTCCACAAGAAGAAGTCCCCCTGGTTGGAGGTGGCCCAGGGAAGCAGCCCGCCCGGCGCGGGGTAAGGATGCATCGGGGCGGCCAAGTCGGCGTCCTCGCACCACTCGGCGACGATTTCCAACTCTTCGTGGGTGTCTTGGACCCATCCTGCCTCGGCGCCTGGCGCCGGGCCGCCAACGCGCATGAAGTCACTCAGCTCGAACGTCGGGTACAGCTCGCAGAGGAGCTTGTAGTCGGCGGGCAGGGCCGTCCCCAACAGGCCCTCCAGACGAGGCCAATCGACACGCACCGGTGTCGGCAGACGGTGGGCCACCAGGCCGGGCAGCACCCGTTCGAGTTCCGCGACCGACTCGGCCGGGTCGATCAAACGACAGCCCGGGGCCTGGGTACCAGCAAAGTCGTCCACGCGAGCAGACTGTCACAACACGCTCCGATCGACGTCCTGGAGGTCACGAACGGAGCCGCTGCGCTTCTACTGCTCCTGGCCCCTGCGTTCGACCTCCTCCAGCGGCGCGAGCAGCGATCATCGCTCCCGTTTGGCTGCCGCTGTCTTCGACTGCCGGCCTGACCGAAAGACGTGCAGCACGATGTCACCCGAGGGTGCTGGTGTCACAAAGGCGACAACATCATGAGGACCTCGTCGCGATCGCCATCGGCGGCCAGCCGCAGAGCGCCGGGCCACCGGCCGATCTCCTTCCAGCCGAGCCGGCCATAGAACTCTTCGAGACCGACACCACCGCGTGCGGCAAGGTGCAGTTGCTCCAGGCCCATCTCATCGCGGGCGACCTCACGGACCCGGCGCATCAATGCCGTGCCGATCCCCTGGCCCCGCACGCCGAGCCGGGTCTGCACGTGGTGAATCGTGCCCCAGTGCGCGACGGGCGGGTGGGGATCGCGGCGGATGTTCAGCCAGCCCGCGACGGTGCCATCGGCCAGGGCGATCAGAAGGCGGCTGGTCGGTGGAGCCAGGTTCTCGATGATGCGGTCAAGGGCGGCGGTGACCTCGGCGGCATCCACCGGCGGAAAGGGGAACCCGGCCGCCCCGCCCGCATTGCTCACCTCGATCCAGCAGTCCACGAGGGTCTGCTTCAGCTCGTCAGTGATCTCGTCCGGGTCGACGATCTGTATGAAGCCAAGGGCGTTGCTGCTGGTCATGAGGACGAGTGTCACAAACGAACCGCGCTCGTCGACACGCGGGGCACCCACCCGAACATCGCTGGCGCAGACAATGATCCACAGGATTGACAATCACTCAGCGGCCACCCCGTTTCCAGGTGCAGTCCTGGAGCAGCGGCTCAATCCGCGCCCACTGCCCGTCAGTCAACAACCCACCCGGACCAGCGATCAGAGGATCAGAGAGTGGCGGGCTAATCGCCCGAGAACGCAATCCGCAGGTCTCTGTCCGCGCGGCAGCGCAAGGCCCAGGCCAGCAGCGTCGCGATGGCCTCGTGCTCGGCACCCCTCAGCCGAGCACGATGTGAACCTTCCAACTCCCGCACCATCCGCTCCACTGCCTCACCGTGCAGCGTGGTGTCCCCGTAGGGATCGACGTCGGCCAGGGTGGGGAGCCGGTGCCGTCCCAGTCTCTCGAGGGCCGTCCAGAACTCGTCATCCACGACTATCCGTTCCAGCGTGCCCGTCGTGAGGTGCGGCCCTGCCTTTCGTTTAGTCCGCGAAGCCGAGACCCCGCGCCGAAGCTCGATGACCAGCGCCATCCGACCCCCTGCTCGTTCACACCTCGCCCCGATCGGCCTGGCCTACAGACAGCCAATTCTTCACGATCCGAACGAAACCGCCTAGTTCTGCGCCAGGACGACGATCACGATGACGGCCGTGATGACGAGCCCGAGGATGACGCCGAGCGCGTGCGGCGTCAGCCGGTCCCGCGTCCGCCTCGGCGGCTGGATCCGCATCGCCGGATCGGTGCTCAGCTCCCACCAGTTGATGACTCGCCGGACATCGGTGTCGAAGTCGGGGAGGGGATACAGATTGCCGTGGCTGAGGGCCGGCAGTGAGCGGCGCCGCCCGCCTGCGAGGGTGATCCGGGCCGTGCGTACCGTCCCCGAATTGGTCCGGGTCTCGCGTACGTCGACCCACCGGATCTGATCCCAGGGGTGGGTACGACCACGTCCCACACCCCAGCTGATGGTGATGCCCTCGGCCCCGACCGCGGTCCCACTGCGGCGCACGAGGAAGAAGCTCACACCCCAGAGCACGAGGAACGCGCCGCACACGCAGGAGGCGGTCACCGTGTCGACGACGCGGAAGAAGAAGACCCCTGGAAGGACGCACATGAGGTACAGGGGCACAAGTTGCCGCCAGGGCGGGCGGTGCCGGTCCTTCACTCTGAAGATCAATTCATCCACGAGCGCGCACGCTACGCCTCGGATCCGACCCGAAACCCCAGCGGTCTTTGGGCTGCAGCGAATCCGTTACATGATCCCGCCGGGCCGCCGTGCCCCCTGTTCGGGGAACCTCGGCGGCGCGCAGGGGGGGCCGTGCGACGCGCTTCGATCGCTCCCTCCAGACCTGCCGCCGCCGATCTGCCAGTACGCGGGTCCGTTCGGCGTCGTACTGATCAGCGCCGAAATGGAACGCGGGGGCCGCACCTGGTCGAAGGGCCCTTCCCAGTCGGACCACTCCACGATCTGGCCACGACGCTGTACGAACACGGACAGGTAGCCACAGCATCCACCCGTGCACTCCGGCTCGCCCAGCACCACACGTCGCCCCTCGCCGGTCGCCCAGAGGGGACCGCGGCCGTCGGCGGGCAGCACCTCCTGCGCAAACGGGCCGCGGCCGCCCTCTCCGACCGCCTGTGCCACCCTTCCTCGCCGTCGATCCGGACCTGCAACCGGGCAGCCCATCGGGGGCCCGGCGGCAACGCAGTGACCTCAAGCCGATTGAACACCCCGGCACCCTGTGCGGGTACGGCCCGTCACAGGTCCTTGCCGGCGACGGGTGTACGCCTCTGGCCGACCATCAGTCGGCGTTCCGGGAGGCGAACGTTGCTTGCGGCACCGGGCCGGTGAACAGGACGGGGCGGGGTGGACCGGGCGGGGAAGTCAGTGGGAGTCGCCGAAGGGGTAGGCGTCCCGTACCACTTCCAGACTGATCCGCAGGTCGGCGGGGCTGGTGTCGGCGCCTGCTGCCGTGATATCGACCTCGGTCGGCCACGTGGTTTTGGGGAAGACGTTGTCTGCTCGGCTCGTGACCGTGACAGGGGAGTCCTGGTTTCCCCCGACTGCCGTGATCTTGACGCGGTAGGTGACGCGGTCGTCACTTGCGTTGTGGATGGTGAGGGGGACGATCAGGCCGCCGGACTCCCGGCGCGGCGTGTAGGCGACGACTTCACCGTGTTGCGCGGTGGCGGCCGGCTTCCCGAAGCCGTACTCGTCGGGGGCCGGGATGTGGGTGTCCTTGGGGGCGACCGGGTCTCCGTCGGCGGCTGCGGCGGCGCGTTGTTCGTCGGCCTCACGCCCTGCAGCGGCGAACGCGTCGTCGGCGTCCGTCGATCGGGGTGAGGGCTCGTCGACTTGCCCTGTCCGGTGGGGTGCGGCCACCGCCGACGGGTCCGCAGCCGTCGACGGTGGCAGGGCCGTCGACCGGCGTGCGGCGGGGGTATCGGCTTGTGTGCCGCCATGGCTCCCGCACGCTGTCAGAGCAAGTGGCGCCAGCACTATTGCTGCTGTCAGGCGTGCGGGTAACCGGAGTTGGCGAAGTCTGCGCTGAGTCACGGGGGAAGACATACTCGCACTTGGAGCCGATGGACAAGTCTCACTCTGCTCACCGCGCGAGGTAGCGAGCCGATCCTCCGCGCGGGCCCAGTTGCATGATCGGCCCATATGCATCGCTACGTACTTTGAGGCGCACATGGGCACAGCGGATCACGACGCGTTATCAGCCGCCCGGTGGGGGAGAGGGAGGGCGGACGCCCTCGCCGTCCTGATCAGGCTCCAAGGACTCGGGCGTCTGCCCTTTTGCCGGTCGGCCCTTGGGGGGCCGGGTGCGGTCGGCCGGTGCTGCCGGCTTTCCGCGACCCGACGCCCGTAGGTCAGTACTGCTCGGTCTCCACGAACCCTGTGCTCGCGTCCTGGTCCGCGTCGAAGGCGGCGGCGATCGGGTCGAATCCGGGCGGGCTGTCCTTCAGGGCCAGGCCCAGGCCGACCAGCTTCGCCTTGACCTCGTCGATGGACTTCGCACCGAAGTTGCGGATGTCCAGCAGGTCCGCCTCGGAACGCGCCACGAGCTCACCCACGGAGTGGACGCCCTCGCGCTTGAGGCAGTTGTAGGAGCGGACCGTGAGCTCCAGCTCCTCGATCGGAAGCGCCAGATCGGCGGCGAGCGCGGCGTCCGTCGGGGACGGACCCATGTCGATGCCCTCGGCCTCGATGTTCAGCTCACGCGCCAGACCGAACAGCTCGACCAGGGTCTTGCCGGCCGACGCCATCGCGTCGCGCGGCCGCATGGCCTGCTTGGTCTCGACGTCGACGATCAGCTTGTCGAAGTCGGTGCGCTGCTCGACACGGGTCGCCTCGACCTTGTAGGTGACCTTCAGCACGGGGCTGTAGATGGAGTCGACCGGGATACGGCCGATCTCCTGGCCCACCTGCTTGTTCTGCACGGCGGAGACATAGCCGCGACCGCGCTCCACGGTCAGCTCCATCTCCAGCTTGCCCTTGCCGTTGAGCGTGGCGAGGACGAGGTCGGGGTTGTGCACCTCGACACCGGCCGGGGGCGCGATGTCGGCGGCGGTGACCAGACCCGGGCCCTGCTTGCGCAGGTACATCACGACCGGCTCGTCGTGCTCCGAGGAGACGACCAGCTGCTTGATGTTGAGGATCAGATCGGTGACGTCCTGCTTGACGCCGGGCACGGTGGTGAACTCGTGCAGGACGCCGTCGATGCGGACGCTGGTGACAGCGGCACCGGGGATCGACGACAGCAGGGTACGGCGCAGGGAGTTGCCGAGGGTGTAGCCGAAGCCCGGCTCCAGCGGCTCGATCACGAACCGGGAGCGGAATTCGTCGACGACTTCTTCGGTCAACGAGGGACGCTGAGCAATCAGCACGGGGTATTGCCTCCAGGGTTTGGCGCCCGCTATGTGACGCCGTAGACACCATGAAGGGTACGGGGGGTTCGGCCTTTGGTGCGGCTGAACCGCCCGACTCGCCCGTCCGTCGGCCCCGGCTTCTGCCGCAGTGGGGCCCGATCAGCGGCTGTTGCCGCCTCCGGCGTCAACACGGGTACTTCGCACGGGTGCATACTAGGGGCGATGACAAAGCCTGCTGCCCCTAAGCGTCATTTGCCTACCAGCCCCTTCAAGGCCCCGGTCGCACCGGCTCCGAAGTACTTCGCCGTGGGCGACCAGGTCACCCACGACGTGTACGGTCTCGGCCGGGTGATCGGCATCGAGGACGGAACCGCGGTGCTCGTGAATTTCGGTTCGGAGCATGTGCGGATCGTGAGCCCGTACGCCAAGATGACCAAGCTGTAGGACCGCTGTGCCCGGTCACGGCACGCCAGGCCCCCCTGTTTTGGCGGGCCTGTACCGAAAGAGAGACCGCTCATCGACCTGACGTCGCTGTTTTCCGCCCTGGAAGAGCAACCGCGCTGCTCCACCGCGGCGCCGCCGCCCGCGGCAACGAACCCCTTCCAGGCCCCGGACTACGAAGAGGACGAGACCTTCTTGTTCGAGGACGTGCACGGGCCCGCCGCGGGCCTGCACGCCGGGCGGCCCGAGGCGGCTTGAGCTGCCCTGTGGGCGCGGCGGCTGGTCGCGGGCCGTTTCCGCGGTACTGCGGTGAGGGCGCGGCCTCTTCAGGCTCAGAAGCCGTCGGGCGTCTTGACCGGGCGGGGCGTTAAGGCCGGTCACCGGCTCGAGTTCCGTGTTCGTGACCGCCATCGGGCCTGCGGTGTCGGCTGCGTTCGTGTCGACCGGCCCGTCGGCGGGTGCAGCAGGCGCAGGCCGGCGAGGCTTTGGAGGGTCATCGCGGTGGCCGCCGCGGCGGTGACCGCGAAGCCGCCGCGTGACCCGAGGGCGTCGATCGCCCAGCCGGAGACGGCCGCCGCGGCGGCCGAGCCCGCCGCACTGGCGGAGCCGAGCCAGGAGAACGCCTGGGTCAGGACCGACGGATGGACGGTCGACTCGGTGAGCTGGGACAAGAGCGCCAGAAGGGGCGGGATCGTGGCGCCGGTCAGCACCGCGACCCATCCGAGCCCGAACGGTGAGCCGGCCGTGAGCAGCAGACAGGTGCCGAGCATCAAGGCGCCGGTGGTGAGCAGCAGTTGCACCGGCGGCGCGGCACGCCACCGGCGCAGCCCGTACAGCCATCCGGCCAGCAGGCCGCTGCAATTGGAGACGGCGAAGATCGGGGCGGCGGCGCCCGGTGCGCGGTGCTCCACCACGAACGCGGTCACCGACACCTGCAGGGCACCGAAGTAGACCCCGATGGCGAGATTGAGGCCCATCAGTACGAAGACGTCGCCGCGCAGCAGCGACCGGCTCCTGCTGTGCGGGGCGCTGCGGGCGGCCGGTGCGGGCGCGCTGCCGCGCTGGGCGGCGAGGAGCAGGCCGCCGGCCACCGACAAGGAGACGGCCAGCACCGTGCCGGCCATGGGATGTCCGGCCGCGGCCAGTGCGCTGACCAGCGCAGGGCCCACGAGGTAGGCGACCGCGTTGCTGACGGACTCCAGCGCGAACGCGGTGGGCAGTTCCGCCGCCCGGCCGGGACGCAGCAGTGCCGCCCAGCGCGTGGCGGACATCGCGCCGAGCTGGGGGACGCCGGCCCCGGCCAGTGCACCGCCCAGGGCCAGCAGCACGTCGCAGGCACCGGCGGCGACCAGACAGGCGAGGACAGCGACTGCAAGGGCGTGGGCGAGCAGTGCGGGCGGCAGGATGCGGCTCTGCCCGAACCGGTCCGCGAGCCGGGCCAGTTGCGGCGCCCCGAGCGCTTCGGCGACCGCGAACGCCGCGCTGACCAGGCCGGCCGCGAGGAAGCTGCCGGTGCGGCTGTGCACGAGCCAGACGAGGCTGAGGCCGGTCATCGCGACGCCGACGCGTCCGAGCGATGCGGGCAGGAAGAAGGCTGCGGCGCCCGGGGTCCGCAGCAGCGGGCGGTAGTTCGCCGTGGGCACGGCGAGTCCCTTTCGCTGCCCGGCGGGACGGCCCGCCCGGGTCGTCGGTGCCCGAATGTACCGACCCGTGTCGCCGCCTGGAACCGTCCAGTGCTGGTGCGGAGAGGGGACACGCGCCCCGCACCGACTCCATCACCGGGCAGAAGTCTTGATGTGTGGTGGACGGTTATTCTCGCCGCCGGAGCGGGCGGTGTCCATCACGGCATGGGCCGGGTCCTTCGATGATGTCGAGGAGCAGCAGGCCGGTGGCCCGGGCGGGCGACAGCAATCCGGAAGTGTGTTTCCCGGTGATCGTGCCCCTTCGAGGGCGGTCAGTTGGCGGCCCAGGCGCGCAACTGCTGGGCGATCCGTGCCACTCCGAGGGCCCCGGAAGCGGCGTCCCGTACGAGTACGACGGCTGCCTTGGGCGGATACGCGATCCGGTGCTCGTTGAGGATCAGATAGGCCTCTGTGGCGTGCCAGGCGAAGGCCTCGCCCGAGTGCTCCAGACACGGCAGCTTCGCCAGGGTCTGCAGCAGCGCGGCTGCCTTGAGGTACGGGGACCCGTAGATGTCGCGTTCCATGGCCCGTGCGTTGACCCGGGCGACCGCGGCGTAGAGCGGGCCGTAGTCGTCGACCTGGGGGTCACCGTCCAGGAGTTCGGCGGCGTGCAGCAGGAACGCGACGTCGAGCGGGTGGGGGCCGGGGTCGGTCACGCGGCGTGCCCTTGCCCGTGGCTCTCGATCTCCTGCCGTGCCTGCTGTTCGGCTGCCCGCTGTTCCTCGCTGGGATCCATGCTGCTGGGTTCAGCGGCGAAGGCCGCGCCGCTGCGGGCCTTCGACTCCTTGAACCCTTCCAGGAACCGCTGCTCGACGGCGGTCGCCCGCGCGTAGGCGGCGGAGAGGATGTACTCCTGCATGCTGACCCCCTCCTGCTTCGCGGCCGCGGCAATAGTCGCCCGCTTCTCAGGGTCGGGGAAGCGCAGGTTCATGGCCTTGGCATCCGACATGGCACTAATGGTACCAGTGGTACCGCGACTGTCTCGTAAGGTTCAGCCGCCCTGTGCACCCGGAGGTGGCCACGAACAAGATCGCGGTGAGCGCGAGCGTCCGACCGGCGCGCTGGTTCCTGCGACTCTTCGGTCTGTGCCTCGTCCGTCTGGCGTGTGGTGTCCTGCTCGGTGGGGCGGTGTAGTGGACGGAGCTGCCCTGCTCGGTGCGGTGGGCCTGGGTGCGGGCCACGAGGTTCTGCGAGGTGGTGCGCACGAGGGTGGTCTTGATCGTCGCGGTGTCGCTCGGGTGGTGATGTGGCGGCATCTGGCCACGCGGGGTCGGAGGCGGTGGGGCAGCACGGCGGCGCTTGCGCCTTGTCTCGATGGGCGTTCCCGGTGCGGCACCGCGGGCCCGAACAAGCGCAGCCGTAGGGGCGCTTATTCGGTCTGAGGCTGCTTGGCTGCGTGGGCGGCGAGAATCGCCTGCTCCTTCTCGGCCGACAGGAACGGCGTCCACGCGCCGAAGTGCCGGTAATCCTCGAAGGCTTCCTGTTCACCGCCGGGCGCGAACAGCCAGGCGGCCGTGTCGCGTATCGAGTCCGCGATCGGGCGGCAGTGCAGGCCGGCGGCCAGAGCCTTCGCGCACGAAGTCGTCCAGGCGGCCGCGAATTGCGGGTCCGGCGGCAACCAGAGCGGAAGCTCCGTCCACGGCTCGACCTCGTGGTCGACGAAGAGCTGGTCATCGATGTAGACGAGCTCGGCCCGGCCTGCGGTGGCGGCGACGCAGGCATCCAGGTAGTCGCCCCAGTTTCCGTTGTCCGGTGCACCGGGCACCAGGTAGTCCTCGGCATCGTCCTTCGGTGCGCCGGTCAGCAGGCCGAGGCCGAAGGCGGCGAGGTCGCGCACGTCGATGACCCGCAGCGGCCGGTCCGGCGTACCAGGGACGGCCATCGGCCCGCCGCGTGCCGCGCGGCGCAGCCAGGCCGTGGTGCGCCGGGCACGGTCATGCGGCCCGACGATCAGGCCTGGTTGGAGCACCACGACCCTTCCGGGGAAGGCCCGCCGGACCGCCTTCTCGCAGCCGTCCTTCAGCCAGCCGTAGTCGCCGCCCTCCGGCCCGGCATCGGCGGTGCCACCGTGGCGGGGGGAGGACTCGTCGGTCGGCAGGGCGGGGAAGCCGGGATAGACGTTGATGGTGGAGACGAACAGGTAGGCGCCGGCGTGCTCGGCCAGCGCGGCAGCCGACTTCGCCACCTCGCGAGGCACATACCCGCAGACGTCGACCACTGCGTCGTAGGGCCCGGCCGCGGCCAGCGCGGCGAGATCCGCCTCGTCGGTCCGGTCCCCGCGCAGGGCGCGGACGCCGGGCAGGTCGGCCTGGGTTTGGCCCCGGTTGAAGACGGTCACCTCCCAGCCGCGGCGCAGTCCCTCCGCTGCGAAGGCCCGCACGACGAACACCGATCCACCGATCACGAGAAGCTTCATGGCCACGAGTCTCGGCTCTGCCGCCGTACCGGTGGAACGGCCGTGCGCGGCCGGCGAACGGATTGCGCGTGCCGCGTAAGCGCTTGTGGTCCGCCGGCCCGTGCTGGGAGCGATGTCGTCGGCCGGTGTCGGTGTCTTGGACGGTGCAGCGGGAGGTCGGCATCTGACGGTCTTCATGCCGGCGCAGGCCGCCGCCGTGCGGGTGCATCGGCGGCGCCGGGACCATCCGCCCGAAACGGTTTGTGCAGGCTGCCGGGCACCGGACGCTCCACGACGCTCACGCCCGGACACCTGCCGGCCGGCGTGCGATGCACAGCGTCCACGACGTCCGATACGCAGCGTCCCAGTGGTGGGTGCGGTCGGGCAGGCTGCCGCCGAAGCGGCAGCATGCCGCCCGGTGCGAGGGTTACTTCGACGCTTCGGCCTGCGCCTCGTCCGCCTTGGGTGCGGTGTCCTGCTCGGTGGGGGCGGTGTAGTAGACGGAGCTGCCCTGCTTGGTGCGGTGGGCCTGGGTGCGGGCCACGAGGTTCTCCAGGGTGGTGCGCACGACGGTGGTCTTGATGCCGCGCTCGGGGTGGGCCTGGTCGAGTGCGGTGGTCACCTCGGCGGCGGAGCGCGGTTCGCTCTGCTCGGTCAGGTGCCGGCGGATGAGCTCGACCAGGGTGGGCAGGGCCGCCTTCGCGGTCTCCACCTTGCCCGCAGTCTTGGACCCGGTCTTGGTCGCAGCCTTGGCAGCGGACTTGGCCGCAGCCTTGGGTGCAGCCTTGGCCGCGGGCTTCTGGGCGGCCGGCTTCTTGTCGGTGTCCGGGGCGTCGGTCTTCTTCGCCCGTGCCCGCTTGCCGGTGCCGGGCTCGGCGGAGGCCTTCTCACGGGGGGCGGGCACGGTGGTGGCCTCCGGCGTAACCGCGGGCTGGACGGGGGCCGACGTGATGCCCAGCGCCTGCTGCACGTTGACCAGCACGGAGTGGTCGGTCTGCAGGGAGGCCAACTCCTGCTGCAGCGCGGCGATGTCCGTGCTGATGCGCTCCTGCTCCTTGACGTTGCGCTCGAGGTCGCTGGTGACCTGTGCGGCGTACTGCGATGACAGTCCGGCGGCGGCAGTGGTGCTCTGCGACATGGTGTCGGGCCTTTCCGTTGTGCCGGCCACATGAGCCGGTCCTGTGGAGCGCGGGCGCAAACGTGAGCCCTGCGCTTGTGCGTTTCGGGGCTGCTGCCCAAAGGTCAGCGATAGTAACTGCTGCGAACAGCCCGGATGAGAGATAGTACGGGTGAGTAGAGCCTGTTGTTTCACTTGAGTGACACCTGTGGCTCGAGTTGAGCTTCAGGGCCGGGCACGCGACCGGCGTCCGGTGCGTTGGTGAGAGTCGGATAGGCACGCATGCGTCAGGGTGCTGCCACCGCACTTTAGCCGGTGTTGTCGCTGGTGGTGCCATATGTGCGGAACATCAGTGGCCGCCGGGCGGCCCGTTGACCCGGCGCCCGCGGCGGGGAGATGCCCGCACGGACGGGCGCGGGCGTCCCTGTTGGCACGGGAGTGAATCGGGGCGCACATGTGCCCCTTGAGTGGTACGGCAGTCCACGGCACGGCATATGACAACAGCGTTCGGCGGGAGTTGGCATGCCCGGCGGGTGTGCGGCGGTGTGTGGTCCACGGCCGCGCCCGGCAGGGGGAGTGTGCGGCAGGGGCTCTGTCCGGTGCGGGCGCAAGCGGGGGTCGCGGCCGGGCCGGGCGGATTCGCAACCGGTGGGGGTCGCTCCCGCCCGTAGCCGTCCTCCTGCGGCAGGTTGAATCCGTTGCCTTGCAGGTGGGAGCGTGAAGGCTGACCGCGTTGAACGCCTCCCGCTGAACTCACCGGCGGCCACGCGCTCGGGTGTCCGGTTCGAAAGGAGCGGCTCGATCCGCGCCCATGGCGCGTGAGTCAACGGCACACCCGCACAACGACCGGCTGACCCAAATGAAACTGCCCAGGTGCGGACAAGCAGGAATGCGATGCCGTCGGTACAGGGGACGGGACGGTGTGGGCGGCGTGGTCAGGGAAGGTGGCGTGTGGGTGTGAAGCCCCGGCGCGGATGTCGGCGCGGAGACGGCGCTGCGGATCCGGCCCGGCGCCCCCTCATCGCGCTGACCGTCATGCGGTCACGGCGATGGCCAGGAGCGGGCGTCGCCGGCGCAGGAGCCGGTCGGCCAGGCGTATGAGGCGGAAGACGGCGAATCGGCGCGCCATCAGATCCTGAACGTGTCGGGTCTGTTCCTCGTCGAGCAGCCGGGCACTCGCCTGCGCGACCGGCGCATGGGGCGGGACGGTCCCGTGCATGGTGCACGGGGCGATGGTGACCCGGCTGTTGTTGCGGATCCGCTTGACCTTGCCGGTGTCCGGCGGTGTCAGGACGTAGAGCGTCCCGCCCGAGACGAGGCAGCCGACCGGGGTGGCGACCGGGCGTCCGTCCCTGCGGAACGTGGTCAGGCTCATGTATCTGCCGTGGGCGATGCGCTCGACGGTGTGGTCGTAGCCGGCGTACGAGGCGTGCACGGCGGTCTCCTTGGCGGCTCGGGGGTCAGTGGGCGGTGTGTGTCTGCTGGGCCACGAGGGCGCGGGCGCAGTGGGCCGCCTGGTCCGTGGCGTGCGTCAGGTGGTCGCGGCCGGCGGGGAGCATGCCCTGCTGCAGGAAGAGGGCCAGGCCGTGTGCCGCGGCCGCGATGCGCGTGAGCAGATCGAGTGCCGTGTCCTGGTCGGGGGTGACCCGTCCGGCGATGGGGACCAGCATGTCGAAGAGGTTTTTGCCCGCTGCGGCGAGTTCGGGATGGCGGCTCTTGTCGAGTCCCGCCAGGAAGGTGATGTCGAACAGGGCGCGTTCCTCGGCCGCGAACGTCACATACGCGGCGGCGAAGGCGGCCATCTGCTCGGCCACGTCCGCGCTGCCGGCGACCGCGGCCCGGTAGCGGCGGTACTGCTCCTCGTAGCCCTTCAGGGCCAGCGACGCCAGCAGGGCCTCGCGGTCGGCGAAGTGCTTGTACGGAGCCGACACGCTGACCCCTGCCCGGCGGCACGCCTCGGCGAGCGTGAAACCGTGCGGCCCGCGCTCCTGCACGAGCGTGAGGGCGGCTTGCTCGAGGGCGTTGCGCAGATCGCCGTGATGCTGCCCGCTGGGGCGTCGTTTGACTGTCACGCCCCTTAGGTTAACACTATTCACCACGAGGTGAATGTCATTCACCATGGGGTGGTGCGATGCCCTGCCCTGTCCCGCGTCCGATCGGCCCGTCCGGAGGAGCCATGTCCCGATCCGCCCATGAGCAATGGACCGCCCAGCAGGTCCCCGACCAGAGCGGCCGGACCGCTGTGATCACAGGGGCCAACACCGGCATCGGCTTCGAGACCGCGCTGGTGCTGGCCCGGCAGGGCGCACACGTCGTGCTGGCGGTGCGGGACACCGCGAGGGGCGCACAGGCCAAGGAGCGGTTGGCCGCGGCCGTTCCCGGGGCCCGGATCACCGTGCAGAGCCTTGACCTGTCTTCCCTGCGGTCCGTACGCGCCGCGGCCGAGGCCCTCGGCGCCGCGGGCCTGCGCATCGACTTGCTGATCAACAACGCCGGGATCATGTACGCCAAGCAGCTCCGGCGCACGGCCGACGGATTCGAGCTGCACTTCGGCACCAACCATCTCGGGCACTTCGCCCTCACCGGGCTCCTGCTCGAGCGGATGCTCGAGGTGCCGGGATCCCGGATCGTGACCGTCAGCAGCATGGGCCACCGCCAGGGCGGCCCCATGGACCTGGGCGACGTCAACTGGACCACGCGCCCCTACAACCCCACCGCGGCCTACGCGCACTCCAAGCGGGCCAATGTGATGTTCACCTACGCCTTGCAGCGGCGGCTCGCGCAACGCGCTGCCACCATCGCGGTGGCCGCCCATCCCGGCGGCGCCGACACCGGGGGGTCCCGGCGCACCACCGCCGACCGCAGCCGTCTGGGGCGGGCCCTGTTCGCCGGCCTGGTACGGCCGCTGCTGATCCAGAGCCCCGACCGCGGTGCGTGGCCGATCCTGCGTGCGGCGAGTGACCCGGCGGTCGAAGGCGGGCAGTACTACGGCCCCGGCGGCTTCCTTCAGAGCAAGGGGCACCCGAAGGCGGTGACGTCGAACGCGCAGTCCTGTGACGAGGCGGCGCAGCATCGGCTGTGGCAGATCTCGCAGGAGCTGACCGGGGTGCGCTTCCCGGTGTAGGAGTGCGCCCGGTGCGCGGACCGGCTTTGCCTCAGGCGTGCACTCTCCATCCGCTGCGCCGCAGCGGTGAGCGATTCCGTCACCAGCGGTTCAGGTGCGCCGGCAGCAGGACCGCCGGTCGCGATCACGGAAAGGGGCGACCGAAAGGGGCGACGGGGAGAACGGAAAGGGGCGACGGGGAGAGAGGAGAAGGGAGAGGAGAACGGGTCGCTATGCTGGTGGGCGACCTGGACGTACAGCGAGGAGTCACAGACGTGGTGGGTGAAGACGACATCTCCGGGTGAGATCCGGATCTGACGGCCACCGGCCGGCGCTCGGAAGCGCTGCTGCCGAGGTGGTCCGTTTCGTCGCACCTCCTTCTTCCACGTCTGCCCAGGGCAGAGGTCTAGCCCTGCCCTCAGTACCTTCGAGGTCATTTTCATGTCCGACGCCGCCGTCGTCTGCTCGAACGTTTCCTTCGCCTGGCCCGACGACACCCCCGTCTTCCACGACCTGTCCTTCTCCCTGCCCCCCGGCCGTACGGGCCTGGTCGCGCCCAACGGCTCCGGCAAAAGCACCTTGCTCAAGCTGATCGCCGGTGAGTTGAAGCCCGCCGCCGGCTCGGTGTCGGTGAACGGTGCGCTCGGTTACCTCCCGCAGGCCCTGCCCCTGACCGGCGACCTCACCGTGGCCGAAGTCCTCGGCGTCGCCGCGGTGATCCGTGCTCTGGACGCCGTGGAGTCGGGGGACGTCGACGAGAAGCACTTCGCCGCCATCGGTGACGACTGGGACATCGAGGAGCGCACCCGCGCCCAGCTCGACCGTCTGGGCCTGGCCGAACTCACCTTGGACCGCAGCCTGAGCACGCTCAGCGGCGGCCAGGTGGTCTCCCTCGGCCTCGCCGCCCAGTTGCTCACGCGTCCGGACGTCCTTCTGCTCGACGAGCCGACCAACAACCTCGACCTCAAGGCCCGGCACAAGCTCTACGACGTGCTGTCGGATTTCAACGGCTGTCTGCTCCTGGTCAGCCACGACCGTGCGCTGCTGGACCGCATGGAACGCATCGCCGAACTCGGCAGCGACGAACTACGCCTGTACGGGGGCGACTTCACCGAGTACGAGGAGGCTGTGCGCGCCGAGCAGGAGGTCGCCGAGAAGAACGTCCGCACCGCCGAGCAGGAACTGAAGCGGGAGAAGCGGGAGTTGCAGCAGGCCCGTGAGCGCGCCGAGCGCCGGGCGAGCAATGCCGCGAAGAACCTGAAGAACGCCGGTCTGCCGAAGATCTTCGCCGGCACCATGAAGCGCGGCGCGCAGGAGGCCGCGGGCAGGTCCGGCACGATGCACGCCGCGCGGGTCAGCGATGCCAAGGCCCGCCTGGAGGAGGCCGGGCGGGCCCTGCGCGAGGAGCAGCGGCTCACGCTGGAGCTGCCCGGTACCCAGGTGCCCGCCGGCCGCAACCTGTTCCTCGGCCGGGGCATGCAGGTCCGCCTCGGCGACAAGGACGTGTTCGCGGCGGGCGGCGTCGAGTTGAGTATCCGGGGCCCCGAGCGCATCGCCCTGACCGGGCCCAACGGCGCCGGCAAGACCACGTTGATGCGGCTGGTCACCGGCGCTCTCGCCCCCGAGGGCGGGCAGATCACGCGCAACGACGGCCGGATCGCCTACCTGTCGCAGCGCCTGGACCTGCTGGACCTGGACCGCACCGTGGCACAGAACTTCGCCGCGTTCGCACCCGAGCGGCCCGAGGCGGAGCGGATGAACCTGCTCGCCCGGTTCCTCTTCCGGGGCGCGCGGGCCCACCTGCCCGTCGGTGTGCTCTCCGGCGGAGAGCGGCTGCGCGCCACCCTGGCCTGTGTGCTGTGCGCGGAGCCGGCCCCGCATCTGCTGCTGCTTGATGAGCCCACCAACAACCTCGACCTGGTCAGCGCGGGCCAGCTGGAGAGCGCGCTCAACTCCTACCGGGGCGCCTTCATGGTGGTCAGCCACGACGAGCGGTTCCTCGCCGAGATCGGGATCAGCCGCCGGCTGCGGCTGGCCGACGGGGTGCTGAAGGAGACGGGGGCACCGGCGGTGTGAGCCGCCGACGTGTGACATGGCCCGCGTCCGAGGCGATGCGCCCGGCGGGCCGACCACCGATCACGCCAGGACGGTATCCCGTGCCCCGACCCGCTCTGCTCGCCCATGACCTCGTCCGCACTCTGGGCGGGCGCCGCGTCCTCGACGGCGTCTGCCTCACCGCCTCACCCGGCCACCGCATCGGCCTGATCGGGGAGAACGGCGTCGGCAAGTCCACCCTGCTGCGGCTGCTCGCCGGCGTCGACGAACCCGACGCGGGCAGCGTCACCCGCCCCCGAGACCTCGGCTTCCTCCACCAGGAGATGCCGTTCGACGCGGACTCGACGCTTGCCGCCGTACTGGAGGAGGCGTTGCGCGAGGCCCGTGAGGACCTCGCCGAACTGGACCGGCTCGGTGAGGAGTTGGCCCGCGTCCCCGAGGACCACCCCGGCCACCAGGAACTCCTCGACACCTACGGCAGACGTCTGGAAGGGGCCCAGGACCGGCAGTCCTGGGACGCCGACCGCCGCGCCGCACTGGTCCTGGACGGCCTCGGCCTGGGCGCCCTGAGCCACGACCGGAGCCTTCGCTCGCTCTCCGGCGGGCAGCGCGGCCGACTCGCCCTGGCCGCGCTGCTGGTCCGGCGGCCCCCCGCGCTGCTCCTGGACGAGCCGACCAACCACCTCGACGACACCGCCGCCGCCTTCCTCGAGGAACACATCCGGTCCCTGCCCGGCACCGTTGTATTCGCCAGCCACGACCGGGCGTTCCTCGACGCCGTCAGCACCGACCTGATCGACCTCGACCCGGCACCGGACGGACCCGTCCGCTACGGCGGCAACTACAGCGCCTACCTGTCCACCAAGCACGCAGAGCGCCGGCGCTGGGAGCGGCGGTACGCCCAGGAGCAGGAGGAACTGGAAGAACTGCGCCAGTCGGCGGCCGTGACCGCGCACCGCGTCGCCCCGGACCGGGGCCGTGTGGACAACGAGAAAATGGGCTACGGCCACCGGGCCGGCCGGGTGCAGAACTCCATCTCCCGCCGGGTGCGCAACGCCACCCGACGGCTGGAGGAACTGCAGCGCACCCAGGTCACCGAGCCCCCGCCCCCCTTGCGATTCACCGCCGGGGACCTGGCCAGGCGAGCCGAGGACAGCACACGGCCGCTGGTGGTCCTGCGGGACATACGGGTGCCGGGCCGGCTGACACTGGACGGCCTGGAAGTGGCGGCGACCGACCGGCTGCTGGTCACCGGCGACAACGGGGCCGGCAAGTCGACGCTGCTCGCCGTCCTCGCCGGACGGCTCCCCGCCCAGGGCGAGATGCGCAGGCGGCGCCACGTGACGGTGGGGCTGCTCACCCAGGACACCGTCTTCGACCGGCCCGCACGCACCGTCCGCGACACCTATGAAGCAGCAGTGGGTCCGGCACGGGCGGCGAAAGTGCCACTGGGCTCACTGGGCCTGATGCACGGGGCCGACCTGGACAGAGAGGTCGGGGAGCTGTCGGTGGGGCAGCGCCGCCGGCTGGCGCTGGCCCTCCTGGTGGCCCGCCCGCCCCACCTGCTGCTGCTCGACGAGCCCACGAACCACCTCTCGCCGCGCCTGTGTGACGAACTGCAGGAGGCGCTCGGCACCGGACCAGGCGCCATCGTCCTCGCCAGCCACGACCGCTGGCTGCGCCGACGGTGGCAGGGCCGGGAGATCCGACTGGACCCTGCCCGCTGGGCCCGACCGGCGCACGGGCGACATCAAAACCCGCTGACACCGATCACGGACCCCCGCACGCAGTGACTGCCGAAGGCAGGGGCAGACGGCTGCCGTTGGAAAACGGCGCAGTCATCGGCCTTTGGACTGCCCGATGGTGGTGCTTGCTGCCTGTCCTCCGCCGGTCGACTGGCGGAGGACCGGTCGCGCCCCCTCTTTCGCGCACGTGGAGCCGTCCGCGCACGCGCGGGTCGTTGGCGATGCGCGCTCCCAAGGCGCGATGTCCCTCGGGGCGTGCGGCAGGGGTTCCGGTTCAGGCGTTGTAACCGCCGTGGGCGTCCAGCACGGCGCCGGTGACGTACGACGCGGCGGGGCTCGCCAGAAAGGCGATCGCCGCAGCGATTTCTTCGGGGTGACCCATGCGTTGCAGCGACAGCGAGCTGACCAGGGCCTTGAGGGTCTCGGGGTCCGGCGCTTCCATGCCGTCCTCCATCAGTCCGGCCTCCACGACGTTGGCCGTGATGTTCCGGGGCCCGAGGTCCCGTGCGACCCCCATGGTGTACCTCTCGATCCCTGACTTGGTCGCCGAGTAGTCGGCAACTCCCGGGACACCGACCCGGGAGCCCAGTCCCGAACTCACCGTGATGATGCGGCCGCCCGAGCGCAGCACTCGGGAGGCGGCCCGGATGACGGCGATCACGCCGAGGTAGTTGGTGGCGTGCATCCGATCCAGTGCGGCGGTATCGGCGTCCGGGTCGTCCACCGTGCCAGCCACGGAGATCGCCGCGTTGTTGACGAGGATGTCCAGGCCGCCGAAGTGCGCGACCACGTCGTCGATCAGCGCCGGCGCCCCACTCGTGTCCGCCTGGTCGGACTTGAAGGCGACGGCCTTCGCTCCCTTGCCGTGCACCTCGTCGACGACAGCCTGCGCCTGCTTCTCGGAGCTGACATAGGTGAAGGCGACGTCGGCGCCCTGCTCGGCCAGCAGTCGTACGGTCGCGGCTCCCAGTCCGCGCGACCCCCCGGTGACCAGGGCGACCTTGCCCGTGAGTGGCTTGCTCATTCTTCTCACCTCGTTGATTGACTCTCCCCGATAGTCGAAACGTTAATTGTTACGACAGGATGTTGCAACCTTCGCTGTTACGACTGAGCTGTCGTAACATGGAGCGTTGCGACCGAGAGGAGGGGTGCATGAGTGCCAACAGCAGGTTGACCATTGCCGCCCATGCGCTGGCCTGGATCGGTCTCTACCAGCGCCAGGGCCATGAGGTCGCCACCTCCGAGCAGATCGCGTCCAGCGCGAACACCAATCCTGTGGTGATCAGGCGGCTGCTCGGCGAGCTGCGCAGGGCCGGGCTCGTGGAGTCCCGGCGGGGCGTGGGCGCGGGCTGGTCGCTGGCGCGCGAGCTGGGGTCGATGACCCTGCTCGACGTGTACGAGGCAGTGGAACCCGGCCCGCTGTTCGCGATGCACCGCACCACCCCGGACCAGGGATGCGTGGTGGGTTACGGCATCCAGCCGGCGATGCAGGGCATCTACGAGGGCATCGAGAGGACCCTGAGGGACGAGCTGGCCAGCGTCACGCTCGAGAACGTACTCCGGGACGTACTCGCGGCACCCCACTAGCCTTCCCGTTACGCCCTGACATCATCAAGATCCCCATCCGTGCCCAGGCCGGTGAATAGCCTGGCGACCAGCCCACGGCACCCGCGCGGTGTCGGCCGAACTCGCGGCCCGGGAACATACGAGCGCCGAGTGGAACAAGACCAGCCCGATCACGACCGGCATCCGGATCGCGCCCAGCTCCGGCCGCCGCTCCGGTAGCGGTGCCTGCGCCGGTTCTGTGCACGTCGCCATGTCGGTGCCCCCCGTCGCCGGTACGTCACCAGTGTGGGAAAGGCGTCCGCCGGGCGCCCCCCGCAACGGACTTTGCTCACATCGAAGATCAACTTTCGATACACGCCCGCGCCGAACCGTTTGCTGCCCTTTAGGTCTGGATGAGCAGGAGGGCGATGTCGTCGGTGCAGGGGACGGCGTGGGTGCCGTGCTCGAGGAGTGTGTCGGCGAGTGTGTCGACGTCGTGGTGGCCGGCTCGGGTGAGGTGGTGTGCGAGGTCGGTGGTGGTGTCGTCGATGTCGGCGCCGGGGTTTTCGACCAGGCCGTCGGTGTAGAGGACGAGGAGGGTGCCGGGGGGAAGGGGGACGGTGGTGGTGGGGTAGTCGGTGTCCGGGGTGATGCCCAGCAGGAGGCCGGGGGCCATGGGGAGGGTTTCGGTGCGGCCGTCGGGATGCCGGATCAAGGGTGGGGGGTGTCCGGCGGTGGCCAGGCGGGCCCGGCGGCGGTCCAGGTCGATGTGGGCGTAGAGGCAGCTGGTGAACAGCCCCGGATTGAGGTCGGTCAGCAGGCGGTTGGTGCGGGCCAGGACGTCGCTGGGGGAGATGCCGGTGGCGGCGTGGGCGTGGACGGCGGTGCGGACCTGGCCCATGAGGGCGGCGGCCTGCACGTTGTGGCCCTGGACGTCGCCGATGACGGCGGCCGCGGTGGTGGGGGTGCAGCGGATGAGTTCGTAGAAGTCGCCGCCGATGTCCATGCCGTGCCCGGCAGGCAGGTAGCGGGCGGCGACCTTGAGGCCGGGGATGTCGGGCAGTTCCTGCGGCAGCAGGCCGGTCTGCAGGGTGCGGGCGAGGTGGTGCTGGGCGTCGTAGAGGCGGGCCCGGTCCAGGGCTTGGGCGATCAGTCCGGCCAGGGAGGCGAGCACGGTGCGCTCCGCGACGGGGAAGGGGCGGGGCCGGTCGTAGGACAGGACGAGAAGACCGACGGCGCGACCGGAGGTGATCAGCGGCAAAAACGCCCAGGCGTCGCGGTCCTTGTAGCGGGGTGCCTCGGGGTAGGCGCGCTGGAAGTCGGTGAAGCTGGTGAAGAAGGCAGGGGACTGGGTGCGGATGGCCTGTGCGGGTGGGGTGGCGGAGGCCAGGGGATCGCCCTCGAAGCGTTCCAGGAACGCGGTGTCGTAGCCGCGTGAGCCGAGGATGCACAGCCGTCCGTCCCCGGCCGACATGAGGACGAGCCCTTGGGCTTCGAAAGCGGGGATGAGCTGGTCGGCGACCTGGTCGACCACGTCCTGGACGCTCACCGCCTGGGTCAACGTCGCCGCCAGATACATGAGGTGATACAGCGCCGACGCCCCGAGCGGGCCTGCCGGAGCGGTGCGGCACGGTTCGGCCTCGGCAGCGGCCTGTTCGCGCGGGAGCGGGGTGATGTTGACGCTGATGCCGTCGGCCGCGGGGCACAGCTGGAACGACAGCCACTGGTCCGGGGGTTTGAGCACGGTGAAGGCGGTGGACTGCTTGCTCATCACCGCCGCCCGGTACTGGTCCTCCAGGGCGGGATCCTCCAGCCACAGCAGCCGCTCCCAGGGGCGCGAGCCCAGCAGATCGGCGGCGCCGACACCGAGGAGTTCGGCCGCGGTGGTGTTGAGGAAAGTGACCCTTCCCTCCAGGTCCAGGGAGCAGCAGCCCACGGGCAGCCGCTCGGCGAAGTCGTAGGCGGCCAGGGCCTCGGCCCGGCCCGGCTGGCGGGGACGTCGCGCGGACAGCACCAGGGGCTCAGGTTGGGGCAGCAGTGGACGGCCGCGCCCGGCGGCCTGTCCCAGCAGGTGTCCCGCCCGCCGGCGAAACACCTCCAGCGCCTTTGTCTCGCGGTCGCTCAGCTGCGGGGGATGCCATGCCGGCCACAGCAGGCAGACCCCGCCGTGCACCGCGTCGTCCCACTCCAGTGGCGCGGCCACCACCAGGACCTCGTAGGGGGCGATGAGACCGATCCGCGGATAGCGCCGGGCCATCTCCTTGGGGCTGCTCAGCCAGATGAGGCGCCGCTCGCGTATGGCCTCGGCCACCGGCACCGCATCGCTCACCTCCATCCGCACCCACGGAGCGGCAAGCCCGCGGGGAAGCCCGGACAGGATCGCCAGATGCATGAGTTGGTCCTGCGGCGACAGCACATACAGCATGCCGACCGCCGTGTCGGTGTCCTGCACCAGACGGCGGAACAGCCCGGCCAGCCGCCCCGGCGCCGTCACACGCCCCTGCTCATGCCGGCGCACCGCGCTCACCCCCCTGCCGCACCCAGGGGGACGGGCGGGCCCGGCGCGCGAAACGTCCCCGGGCCGCCTCGGCACTGAGGCCCAGATGCGCTCCGATCTGGGCCCAGCTCGCCCCGGCCCGCCGGTCCGCCGCCACGGCCAGCCGCACCAACTGCTCCGACAGCTCCGGGACCCGGGCCACCGCGGCACTGCAGCAGCCCGCCGGATCGTCCTGGCCCGCCCGCTCCGCCGCGAGCTGCACCTGCAGCAGCAGATCCGCACCCGCCGCGGCCATCGCCTCCCGGGCCTGTGCGCCGCTCTGCCACCGGCGCCGCGCCCGCCAGGCCGCCTGCCGGTGCGCCGGCCCGCAGTACCGGCGCCCGGGCCGTGCCACCCCGGGCAGCGATACACCGCACCAGGCACACTGCACGTCACCCATAAACGGACAATACGCCCGTCGTGGGGTGACGGCACCCGCACCTGGTGGACACCGTCATCACCCGTTCTCCGGCACCGAGTCGGCTCCAGGGGCCTGGTTGGCCCGCCCCGCCGCACGGGGTGAGCGCATGGAGGCCGGCGTACGCCGAAGCGGTACGCCTTCTTGTTTGGTGGGCGGCTTCACGGATCCCGCCACTTGCCCGGCGGCGTCGGTGACGTGTCCTGGCAAGTCAGGTGGTGTGGCCGGGGGCGGGCACGAGGCGGTAGGTGCCGCCCTCGGACACGACGGTGCCGACGGTCGGCGTCGGGAAGTGGGTGCCCAGGACGAGGACGCCGGTGCCGCACAGCGCGGCCAGCAGGGCGCGGCGGCTGCGTACGGCATGGTCGGCGTCGGTGTCCACGCTGCTGGTGATGTAGGGGTGGGCGACCTGGACCGGGTGGTGGAGGCAGTCGCCGGTGATGACGGCGGACCGGTCGGTGCCGGAGAGTTCGACGGCGACCTGTCCCGGGGTGTGCCCGGGGGTGGCGAACAGCCGCACGCCGGGCCCCACTTCGACACCCGTGCCGGTCGCCGCGGGTACTGGCCGCGGCTTGCTTGCCACCACGGGTGCCGCGACCACGTTGCCCGGCAGAACTCAGCTTTCCGCGACCGCCGACTCCAGCAGGGACAGCGTCCGGTTGTCCGCGTCCACGTCTGCGCGGACGCCGATAGGCAGCGGCAGGTTCGGCGAGGTGTGGCCGAAGTCGACCTGGGCGAGGACCGGGATGTCGCGCTGCCCCAGGACATCGAGCACCACGTCGCGTAGACCTGCCGGGTCTGCGCCGTCATCGTGGGGGGTGACCTCGGTCGGGATGCCGACCACCATGCCCGCGATCCGGTCCAGCACACCGGACAGCCGCAAGGTGTGCAGGTCCATCCAGATCCGCGAGACCGGCCGCTGCAGTTCCTCCCAGAACAGCACGGCGCCCTCGAACCGTTCGGCGGCCGGTGCGAACGGTGTCGCCTGCAGCAGGACCAGGCGGTTCAGCAAACCGCCGAACAGCGGCCCCTGGGCGCGGCCCGGCCGCCAGGTTTCCCAAGCCCCTCCCGCCGGCAGCACGCCGGGCGCCTCGGCCTTGGTGAGCACACGGGTGTAGAGGTCGACGAGCTCGGAGCGACGGGCGGCGTCGCCCAGCGTGTACCAATCGCTGCCGAAACCGTGGGTGGCGATGTCGGCGTGGAAGCCGACGAGGCCGGTCTTGGCGTGCAACGCCATGTGCAGCAGCGAGATGTCGCTGTAGCCGATGATCGGTTTCGGGTCGGCCCGGATCGCGTCCAGATCGATCAGATCGAGATAGCCGATGGTCGCCTGTCCACCGGTATGCGCGACGACGGCCCGCACCTCCGGGTCCCGGAGCAAACCATTGAGTTCCTCGGCCTGCTCCGCCGGGGTGCCCGACGCCCACCAGCGCTGGCGCGCCGGGTCGACCATCGGGCTGACCCGCACGCGGAAACCCATCCGCTCGAGTATCGCCACACCGCGAGCGAGCAGTGGTTCCTCACCCGGCGCAAGCTGGCCCGAGGGCGCGGCAACGACCACGAGGTCGCCGGAACTCAGGGCACGGGGCCGAAGGATCTCAGGCATGGGGGCTCCTCCTTGTTGATCAACAGTGGCGAACAACAGGGCCCATGCCGCCGATATTCCGACAAACCGACGTGATCAGGTCAAGCCCCGGAAGCCCGGTCGGGCCCACCGGCCGCCTCCACGCGGACATCCCGGGAAGGGCGGGTGCCGACGGGTTCGTCGGCACCCCGAGGACTCCTTCGACTGCGCTCGCCCACCCCACTTCGCCGCCCCGGACCACCAACCGACTGATGGGGAATCGGGCCCCGATGCCACCCTCGGAGGATTTCCGAAGCCGACCGCTCAGCCGCTGATCGTGGTGGCCGAGGAGTCGCTCACGTAGGGGGCGGATGCCCGGGTGTCCAGGGCCGCCTGGTGTGGGAACGAGGAGAGCACCGGGGCCGGCTGCGGGGCGGAGGCGTCCTGCAGGGCCCGGTAGAGGCCGGCGGTGGCGGCGGCGTCGTCCGCGACTTCCACACCGGTCTCGCGGGTGCCCCACTTGCCGCGGGTCATGGTGAGCATGGCGTAGATGCGGATCGGCAGCAGCAGCACCAGGTGCAGCAGCCCGTACAGGGGGGCCAGGGAGTAGATCCCCAGCCGGCCGACGAAGGTGACGCCCGGCCGGGGCACGTCGAGGTAGCGCACGCTGCGCGCGTATCCCATGACCGCGGTGAAGACGAGGTAGCCGGCCAGGTGCGCGGGGATGTTGCCGGGGTCGGTGGCGGGCTTGACGGCCAGTGAGGTGAGCGCGGCGCCGGTGAACACCAGCCAGGTCGCGACCTCCAGGAACGTCAGGTACCAGCCGGGGCGCAGGCGCGGCAGGTTGCGCAGCGCCCACTGGGACTCGCGGAAGAAGGACTTGTTCCACCGCACCTGCTGGCGCAGGAAGTGCCCGAGGCGTTCGGGGACGGCGGTGTAGGCGACGGCGGTGGACTGGAAGAGGACCTGCCCGCGCATCAGGCTGTAGTTCGTCAGGCGGCGGTCGTCACCGAAGACGGCCGGGCGGCCCAGGAACTTCTGGGTGAGGAAGTCGTCCAGGTTGGCGTGGACGACGTCCGCGCGGTAGACGACCAGGGAGCCGCAGCAGCACAGCACCGAACCGAGCCGTGAATAGGCGGCGCGCTCGAAGAGGAAGGCGTTGCCGTAGCGCAGGTCTATCAGCCGGGTCAGCAGGTTCTTGCGCTGGTTGAGAGCGAGGACGAGACCGGTGACGGCCTTGACGCGCTGGTTGGACAGCGGCTTGATCAGTTCCGCGACCGCCTGGGGGTCCAGCACGGTGTCGCTGTCCACGCACAGGTAGGCGTCGGCGTCGGGACTGGCCCTGAAGCCGACCGCGAGGGCTTCGCGCTTGCCCTTGTTCTCTATCTGGCGGTGGATGCGCAGGCCGATCCCGGCCCTGGCGAACTGCTCGGCCATCTCCTCGGCGGCCCGGACGGCGGACAGGTCGCCGCTCGCGTCGTCGACCACGTGCACCAGGGACACCGGGCGGGACTGCGCCAGGATGCTGCGCAGGCTGCGCCGCAGGGTGCTGGGGTCCTCGTTGTAGGTGGGGATGATCGCGACCAGGTCGAGCCGGTCCGGGGAAGCGCCCTGCTGGGCGCCGGCCCTACCGGCCTGGTAGGGCCGGTAGGTCAGGGACAGCAGCAGCTTCACGGAGAGCAGCCCGATGGCGGCCATGCCGTACAGGTGGAGGGTGCCGCTGATGACGTAGGCGGCCGCCGAGCCGGTGACGACGAAGGCGAGCAGGGACAGGCGCGGCAGCCTGGAGGTCCAGGAGGTCGGTCGGTCGGCCCGGTGCAGGCCGCGGGTTTTCCGGAAGGAGAGCTTGGGCACGTAGGCACGGCTTTCGTCTCGGTCGGGCGGGCGTGGCGGCAGTGCCGCCGCACCGAATGCGCCCGGCTTCCCCCCACGCATTCGCGGACAGTTAAATACGCGACACGAAACAACAGATAGGGCATAGCGGGGTGATATGACCCACAGTGGTGGTATAGGCGACCTATGGAAAAAGGCGCATCATTCCGCCTTGTGAGGGTGGCGGCCCGCGCCCGTCCGGCCCTCACCTCCCGCCCGGCGGGTGAGGGTGCTCGGCCCGGTTTACAGGGTGGCGAGCGCGGGTGCGGGGGTGGGGACGGTGGCCGGTGGGAGGGCGAGTTCGGCCCAGATGGTCTTCCCCTCCGGCTGCTGGCGGGTGCCCCAGCGCTCGGCGAGCTGCGCCACGATGAACAGTCCGCGTCCGCCCTCGTCGAAGGTGCGGGCCCGGCGCAGGTGAGGGGCGGTGTGGGCGCCGTCGGACACTTCGCAGATCAGGGTGTCGTGCCGGATCAGGCGCAGCTGCACGGGGCTGCCGCCGTAGCGGATGGCGTTGGTGACCAGTTCACTGACCACGAGTTCCGCGAGGAACGCGGCCTCCGGCAGCCCCCAGTGGGCCAACTGCAGCGAGGCGAGGTCGCGGGCGCGGGCGACCTCGGCGAGGTCCTCCAGCAGCTCCCAGGCGACGGTGTGCCCGTCGTCCAGGGCCCGGGTGCGGGCGACGACGAGGGCGATGTCGTCGCGGGTGCGGTCGACGACCAGCATGTCCAGCACGTGGTCGCAGGTGTCCTGCAACGTGGGCTTCGGCTCGGACAGGACTTCGAGCAGGTAATCGAGGCGTTCGTCCAGACAGAAGCGGGGGGATTCGACGAGGCCGTCGGTGTACAGGGCGAGCAGGCTGCCCTCGGGCAGGTGGACCTCGGCGGTCTCGAAGGGCAGGCCGCCCACGCCCAGCGGGGGACCGGCCGGGACGTCGAGGAAGCGGGCGCACATGCCGGGGCGCACCACGACCGGCGGGGGGTGGCCGGCCCGGGCGGCGGTGCACCGCCGCGAGATCGGGTCGTAGACCATGTACAGGCAGGTCGCGACGAACTCGCCGACATCCGTATCGGCGGCCTCGTCCTCGTCCGCGCCCGCCGGGGTGGGGGCGGTCTCGCTCTGCAGCCGGATGACGATGTCGTCGAGGTGGGTGAGCAGCTCGTCGGGCGGCAGATCGATGTCGGCGAGGGTGCGCACCGCGGCGCGCAGCCGCCCCATCGCCGCCGAGGCGCGGATGCCGTGCCCGACCACGTCGCCCACGACCAGGGCGGCCCGGGCCCCGGACAGCGGGATCACGTCGTACCAGTCGCCCCCCACGCCCACCCCGATATCGGCGGGCAGATAGCGGGCGACCGCCTGCACGGCCGGCTGTGGCGGGACCACCTGGGGCAGCAGGCTGCGCTGCAGTGCCACCGAGGTGGCGCGCTCGTGGGTGTAGCGGCGGGCGTTGTCCACGCACACCGCGGCGCGCGCCGCGATCTCCTGCGCGAGCAGCACGTCGGCGGCGTCGAAGGGGTCCCGGCGCCGGGAGCGGGTGAACAGGGCCGCACCGAGGGTCACGCCGCGGGCGCGCAGCGGGACCGCCAACGCGGAGTGCGGCGCCTGCGGGTCGGTGCCGTCCAAATCGGCGGGCCAGTAGTCCTGGCCGTCGGCGGTGCCGGTGAACTGTCCGTGCACGGGGACGCCCCGCAGCAGGCTCAGGGCGGGCACCGAACCCTGGCAGTAGGTGACGACGCTGTGGCCGGGCGGTGCGGCTGCGGCGAGCGCGGCCGGCACCGACCGCCGGGCGGCGCGGCGCAGGGTGACCGGGCCCGCGTGCGGCCCCGGGGCGGGCTCCTCGCCCTTGAGGACGGGATCGAAGAGGTCGACCGCGGCATGGTCCGCGAAGCGGCGCACGGCGACCTCGGCAAGCTCCTCCGCGGTGCGGGCCACGTCCAGGGTGCCGCCGACCCGGGTGCTGGCCTCGCTGAGCAGCGTGAGCCGATCCCGGGCGATCATCAGGCCTTTCAGGCGCCCCTCCGCGGCGATACGGGTGCGGCAGACGGCCAGGCTGACCAGGATCGAGGCGACCAGCGCGGTGATGACGGTGATCCGGCTGGCGTGGGACATGGACGGCAGCAGGATGCCGTAGGCGACGATGCCGACGACCAGGTTGGTCAGGCCCACGGTCAGGGTCTCCCGCAGCGGCAGCAGAGCGGCGGCCACGATCGGGATCAGCGTGGAGTACTCGGCCATCCCCATGACCTGCATGCCCGCGGCGGCCAGGACCAGCCGCGCACCCGCGACCACCACCACGGCGAGCAGCAGGGTGATGAAGGCGGCACGATCGGGCGGGGCGGCGGTCCCGGCCCGGTGAGGGGCCAGCGGGGTGCGGTGCATGACGTCCTCCTCGGGCCGCCTGCCGTACGGCGAGACGACCGGAAAACGGGCGGGGCAGTGGCATCCACGCGGGGCTACTACCGGCGACCGGCGAAGCGCTTGTCGGCGACCGGCAACCGAATACAGCCAAAGATTCTGGTTTATCAGCTGATACGGGAAATTTACGCCGTCTCGGTGCAGCGCTTCCACAGCGCGGGCGTCGGGCACTGTGGGCCGGGGCGGAGAGCCGGTCGTGATGCGGGCGGGGCACGCGTCTGGGCAGCACCGGCCGGCACCCGAAGGGCGTGTCCCGGCGGGGCAAGCCCGCGGGGCGGGGGAGTTCGCCACAGTGGTTGCGGCATCCCACCATGATCCGCGAACGGCTATGCGTCCGCCCGCCGGGCAGCTGGCCGATGGACCGTGATCGTGGGAGGTCAGCATCGAGTCAGGCGGCTCAGGGTGAGCCGTCGGGAAAGGCGGTGCGCTCGGCCATGTCGAAGACCGTGGCGTCGAAGGCGCCGTCGAAGGCGGGGATCCCGGCGCCGGCGACCACAGGACAGGAATCACGGGTGCCGTGGTCGACAGCGGCCCCAGATCAAGGGAAATCCATGTCTGACAAGCATTTCACGGTGGCGGTCACCGGAGTGACCGGGGCACTGGGCAGCCGGATCGCGGCTCGACTCGCCGACCACGGCGTCCCCCAACTCCTCGTCGGACGCAGCCCTGACCGGATGCCCGACCTGCCGGGCGCTCAGCGGCGCGGTCCCGCCGGCTACGGCGACGCTTCCGCGATGCGTGAGGCGCTGGAGGGTGCATCGACGCTCATCCTGGTCTCCGGACATCGCACGGGACGCCGGCTGGAGGAACACGCCACCGCGGTCGAGGCCGCGATCGCGGTCGGTGTGGACCGGGTCCTGTATGTGTCCCTCGTCGGCGCCTCGCCCACCGCCACCTACCTGAACGCCCGCGATCAGTGGCTGACCGAACAGTTCCTGGCCGGAGCCGGTATCCGCCACACGGTGCTCCGGGCGGGCTTTTACGCATCGACACCGGCCGCCCTGGCCGACGAGGAATTCGTCGTCAGTGGCCCCGCGAGCACCGGCCGGGCCGCCTTCACCACTCACGAGGACATCGCGGACGTGATCACCGCCGTCAGCCTCGACGAGGGCCCCCGGTCCGAGCACGACGGCGCGACCCTGGAGATCACCGGGCCCGAGGCCCTGACCCTCCACGAAGCGGTCACCCGGATTGCCGCGGCCACCGGCCGGCCCTACCGCTTCGAACCGGAGAGCCTTGAGGAAGCCTTCGCGCGGCGATGGCGGCAGGGCATGAGCGGGGAACAGATCGAGACCTGGATCTCGTGGTACCAAGCGATCGAGAAGGGCGAGATCTCCTCGGTCACCGACGTCGTCACCCGGCTCACCGGCTCACCGGCGACCCCGATCTCCGACGCGGCCTGGTGGCCCTCACCGAACACCGCGCGTGGCACCTCCTGAACTCCGGCGGACGCGACGACCGACCCCTTGTCGTCGCACCGGTCGTCCTGGCATGTCGCAGGACCCCTGGATCAAGAAACAGCCGAGCGGGCACCTCCGCGCAAAGGACCATGAACACGGCTTGACATGGGACCACCGGTTCCCGGATCGGCAGCCGGGACCTGCGTAGTGGTCGCCGCGCGAGCCGGCTTTTCGTCAGAGGTGAACCACCGACCGCCGCGCACTTCGTCGATGTGACCGTCCTGGATGGCCTGTTGCATGTTCCGGCCGAGCCCCAGCGTGTGATCCGCGTCCTGGAAGTCGAGGAACGGCCCTCACCGTCTCGATGGGTTCTCGAGGTCGCCGCGGGCTTCGTGCGAAAAAAACAGACGGGGCCGGGCGATTCTGGGTTCCTCGGCGAGGTGCAGCGCGGCATGCGCCGCACACGGTGCCGGTTTCGCCCTGCCCCCGGAACGGGGTCGGGCCCCTGTCCGCGGTCCGTACCGCGGACAGGGGCCCTTGTGTCGGCGCCCTGCCTCTACTTCAGGCCGAAGGCGCGGATCAGGGTCTGGCTCACGCTGTTCCCCTTCGTGTCCCGCGCTGTGGTGCGCAGGCTGGCGAAGCGGGCCCGGGAGGGCGCGGCGAGCTGTGCCGTCCAGTTGCCGCCGGATTGCCGCAGTGCCGTCCGGTGCCACGTTGCACCGTCGTCGTACGAGACGTCCAGTGTCACCGTGCGGATCGCTCCCTTGCCCGCCGCCCCGTTCAGGTGCGCGGGGGTGACCGTCAGCCCGGTTCGGCGGTGCGCCTTGCCGGACGGGTCGGTGGGCACCGCGTAGTCGAGTTGGACCAGCGGCAGGGTCGTGAGGACCGTGTAGTTGGCGGTGCCGGAGGTGAAGCCCCACTCGGTGCGCGTGCGGGTCGAGTACGCACGGCCCGGCAGGTTCCGATTGCCCTCGACCACGATGCGGTAGGGCAGCGGGTCCGGGGAGAGGCCCTCGGCGGTGACGATCCCCTCGTTGACGTCCTCTCCGAGCAGCTGGTCGCCCTGGTACAGCGAGATCTTCGAGGTGTTTCCGTCGGCCCAGACGACGCCCGCGTGCCCGCCCGAGTCGCCCCAGGCCGGTACTACGGATGTGCTGATGATGTCGCCGACCCGGTACGGCGCCTGCCAGATGATGCCGTCGTTGAGCAGCCGGGGGTGTTGGACGGGAGCGAACCAACTCTCGCGGGTCGTGCTGCGCGCCGTGTAGGCGCGGGCCGCGCCCCGCAGGCCGAGGTCCCGCATGGCCGCGGCGGAGGCCCAGCGAAGGCTCGCGCCCGCCGTCACCCATGACGTGAGGGTGCCCTGGGCCCGGATGGGCGTCGAGTTGCTGAGCATGGGGGTGCCGGAGGCCACGGAGACGTCGTCGCGGTACTGCACGGCCTCGCCCTGCTCGGTGTTCCGGAAGGACTCGTCGATCCGGGCGAGGTCGCCGCTGCGGGGACGGTAGGACGGATCGTGAGGAATGGCGCCTTCGTTGTGGCGGACCAGGTCGTACAGGTAGCGCGGGTAAGGGTGGGAGACCACGCGCAGCGTCGCCGTGCCGGGCTTGCGGATCCGCTCCAGCAGCCGCGCGCTGTCGTCGGTGCCGAGCGAGGCCACCGGCAGCGGTGCGGCGTCGGGCAGTTGCGCCCAGGGATCCAGCTTGCCGTAGCCGTCGTTCAGGATGAGCAACTGCCTGGCGCCGGCCTTCGCCGCTGCGGCCGCCTGGTCAGGGGCGGACATGGTGTCGCTGCGGCGTACGACGGCCACCTGGCCGCGCACCTTCACCTTGCGGAAGTCGGCGGCCGAGCCGTCGGCGGCCCAGACGGCGCGGTAGGTTCCCGTGCCCTCCGGCAGCTTGGGGGACAAGCTCTGGATGACGACGTCCTCGTAGGTCCGGGATCCGGAGGAGAACGTCAGGGGCGGCTCGATCTGCCGCCAGCGGGTCGCGAAGTGGTACGAGCCCTTGGTGACCTTCGGTGTCGGCGTGACCCAGAGGCTGTCGTACAGCCAGTACTCGGGCATGTAGCTGTCCATGAACGGGTACAGGCCGCTGTTGGCCCGGTACTGGTCCACCCTCATGAACTGGTTGGCGGTCGGCTGCGGGGTGAAGGCGGCCGCCTGGCGCAGGTCGGCGGCGTCGAAGCGGACGGCGCGATCGGCATCGAGGTCGACCTGCGGCGCCGAGAACACGGCGGAGCCCAGCGTGTGTGTGCCGTCGATGCCGGGGACGTCGGCGTACATCCAGGCCGCGTAGGTGCTCGGGGGCAGGCGCAGGTCCGTGTGGCCCGAGGCGTCGATCGCGTACACCTTGGGGAGGGTGTTGCGCTCGACGTCCTTCAGCACGAGCGTGCCGGGCAGGGCGGCGCCGCGCCGGTCCTTCGCCGTGACCGACAGCGTGACCCGCCGGCCCTCCTTGTTGAGGCCGACCGACGTCCGGGCGAGGACCGTGCCGTCGCTGCCTGCCGCGGTGAGCCGGCTGGAGTAGGCGGCATTGTCCGCCGCGGCGTCGAGGTGGCTGATCACGCCGACGGTCGCGGTGCCGTGTGCGGGCACGGTCAGGCGCGAGTCGGTGAGGGTGAACAGACCCTCGGGCAGCTGGTCGTGGCCCAGGGAGAGATCCAGGGTCACGGGTGCGGCGGCGGTGTTGGTGTAGGTGATGTCCTTGCGGACCGTCTGGCCGGGCGTGTACGGGTAGTGGGTCTGCGCGAACGCGCTTCCCGACGCGAAGAGGGTGGACTTCACGGCGGCGGCGATGTCGACCCGGCCGCTTCCGGCCTGGAAGGGGCTGAACCGCTGGGTGCTCGAGGTGGTGCTGACGAGGGCGTTCTTGAGTTGCTGCCCGGTCCAGTCGGGGTGTGCGGCGGCCAGCAGGGCGGCGGCGCCGGCGACGTGCGGCGTCGCCATGGAGGTGCCGCTCATGGTCTGGTAGGCGCCCTCGCCTTCGGGCGCGTACTGGGAGCGGGCCGCGAGCACGTCCACGCCGGGGGCGGTCAGATCCGGCTTGATGGCGTTGTCGCCCACCCGCGGGCCGCGGCTGGAGAACTCCGCCAGCTGGTCCACGCCCTTGCCCGGGCCGTGTACCGCGCCCACGGTGAGCGCGGCGTCGGCCGCTCCGGGCGCGCTGACGGTGTAGGCCTCCGGGCCGGAGTTGCCGGCGGCGATGACGAAGAGGGCGCCGGTTTCCTTGCTGAGGTGGTCGACGGCTTGGCTGAGGGGGTCGGTGCCGTCGGTGGGGCCGCCGCCCAGGCTCATGCTGACGACCTTGGCGTGCTGGGTGCGGGCGGCCCATTCCATGCCGGCCAGGATCCAGGAGTCCTGGCCGCTGCCGCTGTTGTCCAGGACCTTGCCGATGTGCAGCGAGGCGCCGGGGGCGACGCCCTTCTCGGTGCCGCCGGAGGCCGCGCCGGTACCGGCGACGGTGGAGGCGACGTGAGTGCCGTGACCGTGCCGGTCGGTGACGTCCTGGCCCGGCACGAAGCTTTCCGCGGCCGCGATCCGGCCGGCGAAGTCCGGGTGTGCGGCGTCGATGCCGGTGTCCAGGACGGCGACGTCCACACCCTGTCCGGTGTCCCCGCCGGCCCACACCGCGGGCGCCCCGATCTGCGCGGTGGTGTCGGCGAGGGTGGCGGTGACCTTGCCGTCCAGCCACACCTTGGCGATGCCGCCGGCCAGCCGTCCCTGCGACGGCGCTGACGCCCCGTCCGCCCGGGCCTTCCCGGCCGCGGGGGCCGGTGTGGTGCCGGTCAGGGACGACCAGAAACCGGCCGCCTTGGTGTGGTCGGCGGATATCGCCGCGCCCTGGATGCTGCTGAGGGTCAGGGTCTTGCGCGCTCCGTCCGGCGTCTTGGCGGCGCGGGAGCGGGCGGCGGCGTCGGTGTACGTCACGATCAGCGGCAGCCGGTCGCTGCGGGCATCGTCGTAACCGTCCTTCAGCAGCCCCGAGACGTTGAACAGTTGCTCGTCCAGCGCTCCTGACGCGATGTAGGGCAACGCGGCGTCGGGATACACATAGGTGTCCGGGCCGACCGTCATCACATGCGCGCCACCGGTCCTGCCACGCGGGTCGGTCACCGACGTGACCGACTGTGCACGGTCGTTGGCGGTGACAGTGACCTTGTCACCCGTGATCAGTGTGACGGTGCGGACGATCGCGGGGCCGGCGGCCGCCGTGGCGGGGGAGGGGAGCGTCGCCGCGGCATCGGCCGACGCCGCAGGACTCGTGGCTGTCAGCACCACCAGGGCGGCGACGGCGGTGGTCAACCCGCGTCTGCGGGAGGCAGGTATGGGCAAGGGGAACCTCACGAACTAGATGTGCCGGAGTTGTTCGTAGTCAGCCATCCGTTCGCATCACTGTGAAGACAGTGCTTTGGCACATGAGTGCCATGTCACCAGGTTGACATGACTCAAATCCCTGTAATGCCACATACATCATGCGCAGTTGGGGGAGACCCCGCCGCGCGGTCCGCACGCTGCGGCCGGCCGGCCGGCCGCACGCGGTCGCGTGGTGCGGGCCTCGCCCACGCTCCGGACGCGCTGAGGTCCCGGTCTGTTGCTCTGCGCGTCACCTCGGCTTGTATTTTTCTGTCCGGATCACACGAGCACAGGCCAGAGGCGGAGAGCGATGACGGAAGCCGACCCACCGTGGGAGGCAGTGGGGCTCGACGCACAGGCGGAGGCCGTCTACCGCCGGCTGCTGACCCACGGAGGCGGGACCGTCGACGACGTGGTCGCCTCGTTCGGGCTGCGGCCCGAGCAGGCACTGTCGATGCTGGAGCGTCTTCACCACTCCGGACTGGTCAGCCGCCGATCCTCGGGCGAGTTCCTCACGGTCGATCCCCGCTACGCCGTGCGGGCGCTCGTGGAGTCGCACGAGCGTCAACTGGCCGCCGTGCGCGACGCGGCGGAGCCGTTGGGCGCGATATTCGACGAAGTCAGGCGCTCCCATGCGGTCGAACCCGCCACGAGGACGATCAGCGGGCCGGAGGCGGTCGGAGACTGCTACTACCGCTTGAAGCAGTGCGCCCGCCACGAGATCTGCGCTCTGGACCGGCCGCCGTTCCTGCTGGCTCCCAACGGGCCGCTCGACGAGGCGGCGGTCCGGCGCGGGGTACGGGTGCGGGTCGTCTACGCGGCGGCCAGCTTCGACGCCGAAGGCGGCTGGGAGGAGTTGGGCAGTCTCGTCTCGCGCGGCGAAGAGGCCAGAGTCGTGCCCGCACTGCCGATCAAGCTGGCGATGGCGGACCGGTTCGCGGCGATGGTCTCGCTGAGCCTGGACGGCGACAGCACCGAGTGCCTCTACACCGAGGCGCCTCCCTTGCTGGACGCCTTGACGGAACTCTTCGAGCGCTACTGGGCCACGGCGGCGTCACTGAGCGGTCCCGGCTTCGAGGCGCCGCCATCGGGTCCACCCGCCGAGGGCGGCAGCGCCCGGATGCCCACCGACGAGGAGCGGAACCTGCTCGCCCTCTTCGCCGCCGGGGTCAAGGACGACGCCATTGCCCGCCAGTTCGGGATCTCGACGCGGACGCTGCGCCGACGGATCCAGGACCTCTACGCGGAGCTCGGGACGACGAACCGTTTCGGCGCCGGCGTTGCGGCGGCCCGACGCAACTGGGTGTGAGCGCCCCGGCGACAGCGGCATGAAACTCCGTTGCCGGCCGGAGCGCACACCACTGGTCCGGCCGGCCTGACGCGGACACCCCGTTCGTGCGGGGCCCGGGGCGCCCCGGGCGGATGTGCGACCCGCCTTCCTCGTCGGGTGACGGTGGCGTGCTCGCGGCAGGCGGCGATTGCCCCGGTGGAGCCCGGTGAACCCGCCGGTGCCGCTCGACTGCCGACTTGAAACGGAAGGACCCCTCCGCTAAAGTGGAGGTGATTCTCCGCTTGAGATGGGGTCAGAGCGGGCGATGAACGACCTCGAACGCCGGGGCCCGCTTTCACGCGCTTTGGCCCCGTGCGTTCCGTTTCCGCGTATCACCCGGCGATGGCGCGGCACCCACCTCCCCGACGGGGCCTTCGGGCGATGGGCCCCGCCGGACGCGGCCTCGTAGGCCGCCACCTGAAAGCAAGGGAGTCCAGCACGATGAAGAATTCCCACGGTTCCCCCAGGCTCCGCCGCGTACGACTTCCCGGCACGGTGGCAATTCCGCTTTCCTCCCCCGACGGGCGGGCGGTGTCCGAGGGCAGTGCGGACGCCGTCGTCCGCGTGGCCCGCAGGGACGCCCGCCGCCCCGGCGGACGCCCGCCTGTCGGCGGGCCGCCGGCGCCCGAGCAGCCGGCGGCATCGCCCGCCGCCTCGGGCGCGGCAACCGCCGCGCAATGCGAACCGGCTCCGTGAGCATGCATGCCGGCGCCCCGCCGTCACCCGCACTGCGTTCCGGTGACCGGGAGGACCGCTTCCGGCCCCCTTGGCGCTCGGCGGGCGGAGCGCTTGACCTGAGGTTGATGTAGATACAACATGAGGGGGTGAGTGCCTCCGTCGACGAAATCGTGCAGGACTGTCTGGCCGTGCGTATCCGGCTGATAGGCCGGGCGGTCACCAGTCTTTACGATGGCGCCCTTGAGGATCACGGGGTGACCATCGCCCAGGTCAACCTGCTGGCCGCCCTGGGCAAGGTGGGTCCGTGTCCGCCGTCCAGGCTGGGCGAGGTGCTCCAGTTGGAGAGGTCCACGGTCAGCCGGAATCTGCATCTGCTGCTGAATCAGGGCTGGATCGAGGCCTCGGCGTCCGACGCGAAGGGCATGCGCGAAGTCGCCCTCACCGGCGCCGGCCGAGCCAAGATCGAATCCGTGATGCCGGAGTGGCGGCAGGCCCAGCGACAGGCTGCCAGGCTTTTGGGAGCGGGCGTGGCGGCGGTCCAGGAGATTGCGGGCGGCATGGGGTATCCGCCAGGCGCATAGCCCTCAAGGAGGGGCGGGCGGGGGCCTGCTCCAGCTCCACATGTTGTATATACAACGAGAGAGGGGTCGTCATGAGTGTCTCCTTCGCGAACCGGGTTGTGTTGATCACGGGTGCATCGCGGGGAATCGGTAGGGCCGTTGCGTTGGTGTTCGCCCGGGAGGGGGCGCTGCTGGTTCTTGCGGCCCGCTCGGCTGAGCGGCTTGCCGAGGTGGAGAGCGAAGTGCGCGCTCTGGGGTCGGACGTGCTGTCGGTCCCGATGGACGTGACCTCCCCCGAGGCTGTGACGGCCCTGGTGGACGCCGCGGTGAGCCGATTCGGACGGATCGACGTGCTGGTGAACAACGCCGGGATCGGGAGGGTGGGCCGTGTCGAGTCGGCGGCGTTCGAAGACGACGCCCGCCGAACGATGCAGGCGAGCCTCTTCGGAATGATCAACGTGACGCAGCGCGTGCTTCCGGTGTTTCGGCGCCAGGGTTCAGGGGCGATCGTGAACATGTCGTCCGTGATGGGGCGAAAGGCGTTCGCTCGATTCGGCTCGTACGCGATCGTGATGCACGGGGTCTCTGCCTTCTCGGACAGTCTCCGCCAGGAGGTGGCCGACAGCGGCATCCGAGTGTCGGTGATCTATCCGGCGCTCACCGCCACCGACCTGCTGCGGGAGGCGAAGGAGGCGGAGATGCCGCCCCCGTTCCGGCACATGACGCCGCTGTCGGCGGACGACGTGGCGCGAGCCGTGGTGGCCGCGGTCCGGCGGGGGAAGCGACGTGCAGTGCTGCCGCGCACAGCGAACATGCTGCTGCTCGGTGAGGCGTTGTCGCCTCGCATCGGCGACCTGATCGCGACCGCTCTGACAAAGCGGCGCATCGCCGGGCTGCTCAGGATGAGCAGCGGGAAGACCTACCACGAAACGATCGCAGGTCACCCGGGCCGATGAAGCGACGCGGGCACGCATCGCTTTGCCGGACCGCTCAAGGCCGGACCAGGGGATACAGCTGAACAGCCGGTCGTGCTCATCTTCACGAGCCGCTGCCCACCGTTTCCAGCGGATTCCTGCCGTCGTCACGTGACGCAGCCGGTCGGACACACCCGTCGCGGAGGCATCCCGAATATCATTGGAAAAGGCTGTTTTGGTATATGTCAGGGAGCCGCGGATGGATGCCTTGGACGAGCTCCTTCGAAGGCCCACCCCGTCGGCTCTCGTGGCCCTGGACGGAGCTGTCCTCAGCCTCAATGCCGCGATGGCCAGGGCACTGGGCAGGTCAGTGGAGCAGTGCCTGGGTCGTGGTTTCGGTGATCTGTTGCCCGCGAGCCAACTCACTTCGGTCGAGAGCCTCGTGGCCCACGCCGCCACGACGAACACGGTCGCGATGCGGGTGCTGGAGTTCCCCGGGCCGGATACGGCATCTGTCGTCTGTCTTGTCGAGGCACGATCGGTGAACGATCCCGCCGGTGGAGAGCGGGTATGGGTGCACTCGCTGGACGCAGGAAACGACCGGGGCGGCCTGTTGATCCCGTTCCGTCTGGCGGCCAAGGCTGCCGATCTCGGCCTGTGCATGTATTCACCCCAGGAGCGTGAGCTGGAATGGCTCGGTGGCGCACCCGCCCTGGCGGCGCTGTTCCCGGAGGCCTCCATGCCGTTGTCCGAGGTGGTTCGACGAGTCCACCCCGATGACCGGGAGCCTCTGCGGCGGCTCGTGACGTCAACGGCCGCCCGGTCCCCCTGGATCAAGGTGCGGTTCCTCACCGAGCACGACGGCTGCCACCATCTGGTCTGCCAGAGTCGCCGGATCATTCTCGGGTCCGGCGGTCCTGAGCGGGTCTTCGGAGTAATCCGTGACGACACCAAGTGGGAAGCACGCCGACGCAGAGCGCTGGTCGCGCTGAGTGCTGAGCGTCAACGCGCCGACGAGATCGCCGCCTTCTCCTCCGCCGTGATGACCGCAGTCACGGAGCAAGAAGTGCGGCAGGTGGTCCTGACCCGGCTCGCCGCGACTTTCGGTGGTAGCGGCGCCGCGCTGGCGCTCGTCACGAAAGACCGCCTGCGCGTCTCCTCCGATGCCGGGATCCCCCTACCGGTGGCCGCCGTGCACGGCCTGCCACTGGACGCTCCCAGCCCGCTGCCGTACGTGATCCGCACGGGCAAGCCGCAGTTCATTCCCGACCAGGAGGACTACATCCGCTGCTGGCCGCACGGGGCCATGGTGCCGTACTTCGACCAGCTCGACACCGGCTACGCCATCTCGATCACCCCCCTCAGCCCGGCCGGTGAGCAGCCGCTCGGGGCCTGGCTGGTGACCTACGACAGCACACACCACTCGTCCCCGGACGAGCGGGCCCTCATGGGTACTCTTGCCGACCTTGCAGGCCAGGCACTCAAGCGCGTCCGGTTGCAAGAGGCACGAGTCGAGCTGGCCACGGCACTTCAGCAGACCATGCTCCCCACGCTGCCCGAGCACCTCCCAGGACTGGAGGTCGCCGCCCGCTACCGCCCGAGCCGAGACGGGCTCGACATCGGCGGAGACTGGTACGACGCCTTCGTCACGCCCGACGGCGCCGTCGCCCTGGAGATCGGCGACATGCAAGGGCACGATGTGGACGCCGCCGCGGCCATGGGACAAGTGCGCGCCTCCATGCGCGCGATCGCCGCCCACGAACCGGATCCCGCAACCGTGCTGATGCGCACCAACGAGTTGCTCGTCACCATGGACGCGGCACGATTCGCCAGCTGCACCATGCTGCATATCGACCCGGGCGACGGACGGGTCACCGGTGCCAGCGCCGGCCATGTGCCGCTGCTGTACGCACGCGACGACGGCAGCCACAGCATCCGTGAGCTGCCGGGCGGCCCGGTGCTGGGAGTCCTGCCCGACGCCGACTACCCGGAAGAAACCTTCACACTGGACAAGGACGCCGCGCTGGTCATGGTCACCGACGGCGTGGTCGAAGGACCAACCCTGACACTGGAGGCCGGACTGGAGCGAGCCGGAAAGCTGGCCGCCCAAGCCGTCCATGACGGGCTGAATGCCGAGGAGACCGCCGACCTCATCCTCGACGACGCGGTCGCGGAAAACCACCTCGACGACGTGGCCGTGCTGATCATCCGACGCACATGACAGCGCCCGCGGCCTCATATGCTCTCTGTACGGTCCTTGCGGCGAATTGATCAGGCGGAGCAGCCCGCAGTCTCCGCGGGATGTCACGCCGGATGACACCGGTCCGCAGCAGCACGTACAGGATGCCGGCGACTGCCGCTCGGTCGGGAACACGCAACCGCCCGGACGGCGGGGGTCGTTCACGGCCGAGTAGTTGACTCCCCGACCCGTACCAGCCCGCTCTCGTAGGCGAAGATCACCGCGTGGATACGGTCCCTCAGGCCGAGTTTGGTCAGGACGCGGCCGAGGTGGGTCTTGACGGTCGTCTCCCCGACGAAGAGGCGGTCGGCGATCTCGCCGTTGGCCAGTCCCCTGGCGACCAAGGTCAGGACTTCTCGTTCCCGCTCGGTGAGCGCGGCCAGGCGGCTGTGCTGGGCGGCCGCGGACGCGGGGGCTTGCAGGACGAAGCGTTCGACCAGGCGCCGGGTGAGCGAGGGTGCCACCACGACCTCGCCCCGCAGCACCGCACGGACGGTCACCAGGATCTCCTCGGCGGGGGCGTCCTTGACGAGGAAGCCGCTCGCGCCGGCACGCAGGGCCGCGTAGGCGTACTCGTCGAGGTCGAAGGTGGTGACGACGAGGATCCGGGGCCCGTCGGGCTGCGCGCAGAGGTGTTCGGTCGCGGCGAGCCCGTCCAGACCCGGCATGCGTACGTCCATCAGGACGAGGTCCGGCTCCAAGGCGGCCACGCCGGCGATCGCCGCGTCGCCGTCGGCGGCCTCGCCCACCACGGTGAGATCGGGCTGGCTGTCGACGACCATGCGCAGCCCCATCCGGATCAGCTGCTGGTCGTCGCAGATCAGCACCCGGGACGATGACGCAGTGGGAGCCGGGGTCGGGGTTCGGCCGCTCATGAGGCTGCCGTGACGGACTCGGGTGCGGTGGGGCGCAGCGTGGCGGCGACCCAGTAGCCGCCGTCGGGCGTGGGCCCGGCGTCGACGCTCCCGCCGTACAGGGCGGTGCGTTCGCGCATGCCGGTGAGTCCGCGACCGGAGGAGAACAGCGGGGCGGGGCGCTCTGCGGCGGCTTGCCCTTCGGCTCCGGCCGAGTTCTCCACCCGGACGCGGACCAGCCGCCCGGGCCCCTGGGTCCCGGTGTCGACCCGTACCTGGATCGTGGCGTCCGGCGGCGCGTGCTTGACGACGTTGGTGAGCGCCTCCTGCACGATGCGGTACGCCTGCATGGCCAGATCGGCAGGAAGGCCGCCCCGCTCTCCGCGAAAGTCCAGCCGGGCGCGCACGCCGCTCGTGTTGAGGCGTCCGACCAGCCGCCGCAGATCGGCCGCAAGGGACTCGACGGCCCCACCGGGTTCGGAGCCGGAGCTGTCGGCCGAGGCGTCCGCGTCGGGAGTACGCAGCACCTCCAGCAGCCGGCGCAGTTCACCCAGGGCCTCACGGCCGGTCGCGCTGATGACACCGAGGGTGCGGTCGACGACGGCCGGGTCGACCTGCCGCATCAGCCTGCCGCCCTCCGCGTTCAGCACCATCACGCTCACACCGTGGGCGAGGACATCGTGGATGTCGCGGGCGATGCGCGCCCGCTCCTCGGCGACGGCGATCCGGGCCAGGGCGAGACGCTCCGACTCGGCCAGCTCGGCCCTGCGTTCGAACTCGGCGATATAGGCGCGCCGGGCGCGGACGTACTCGCCGAACACCCACGCCCCGGCCAGCAGGAGCGCCACCGCGAGCGAGGTGAGCCAGGCACCGCGGGCGTCCGGGCCCGTGGATTGCCGCTGCCACGCGGGAATCCACAGCAGGACACAGCCGGCGGCACACACCACCGTCGCCGCGGCGGCCCGGCGCAGTCCACGCACCGTGAGTGTGGCCAGGACCGCGGCCACGGCGACGGCGCCGCGTCCCGGTTCCTGTCCCCACACCTGTCCGAGGTACTGCGCCCAGAACGCCGCCGTCACCAGGGCCGCGACGAGCACCGGCCGACGGCGGCGCCCCAGCAGAGGCAGCACCAGGGCGGCATACACCCCCGCCTGTACCCAGACGGGCCGCCAGCCCGGCTGCGGGCGGATCACCGGGGGCACGGCCACCAGCACGACCAGCAGGATGTCCGTCAGCCACGGGTGGCTGCGTCGCAAGCGGGGCAGGGTCTCGATCAGCCGATGCACCGCCTCACGCTACGGCCGGGGCCCGCTCACCCGCATCGTCCTACGGGGCGTCGCGGGGTCCTCCCGCGGTCGTACGGACACGGGCCGGGGATACGACGTGCGGCCACTCGGGGCACTTCCAGCATGGCCGCCATGTCGATCACCACCGAGTTCCTCAGACGTCCCCGCATGACCGGTGCCGTAGCCGCCAGTTCACAACGGCTGGCCCTCGCGATGACCGAGGACCTCGCTCTGGAGCGGGCCCGGCTCGTTGTCGAACTCGGACCGGGAACCGGGGTGTTCACCGACACGATCCTGGCCCGGCTCGCGCCCGACGCGCGAATCGTCGCGGTCGAGCTCAACCCGGTGCTCGCGGCCCGGCTGTCGGCCACCCGGCGCGACACACGGCTCACCGTGGTACAGGGGTCCGCCGCCGAGCTGGCCGCGACGGTGGGCGAACCGGTCGACGCGGTGGTCTCCGGGCTGCCGTGGACGGTCATGCCGCGCGAGCGGCGCGTGCACATCCTGGACGCCGTGACCGAAGTCCTCGCGCCCGGCGGCCGGTTCACCACCTTCGCCTACCTGCACGCGGCCTGGACTCCGCCCGCCCGTCACTTCACCGCCGAACTCGCCGACCGCTTCCACCGGCTGGAACGCTCGAGGACGGTGTGGCCGAACCTTCCTCCCGCTTTCGTGCACCGGGCCACCAAGAAGCCCTGACCCGACGAGCCGTGCTCCGGCCGATCGCCTCACGCACGGGGCCCGTGCCGCACGGAGTTCTACGAGCGCCCGCCCCGCCCGGACCCTCCAGCCGGACGCGAACCCGGGGGCCGGCTGGGCCCGGGTCGGACCCCGCACAGGAACTGGAGATTGCCCACCCGGCGGCGTACGGGTTGACCCACAGGATCGGACAACACCTCCACCTCTCCTCGTGACCCGCGAGCCCGCACCTGTGCCAGCCGTTCCCAAATGGAGTTCAAGCGGGTTCGGCAGGACCCGTAACGAACGCGTTGGCGCAAGTGCGCAGGCTGCTTGGCACGGTTAGGCGACGGCGGTGAGTTTTCACAGCTATGGGCAGATTCCGCGAGCGGATCCAGCATCCTGCCCTTCGCTGCAGGAATCCGGAAGTCGCCGCTTAAGCAATCCAGTCCTCGCTGTGCCGATGGCGATCCAGTCCCACGGTTCCGAACTCGTCCGTGGCCGCATCTGCCACCACACCCAGCCCCCGGAGGGCCTGCGAGATCGGGCTGCCAGCAGATCCGAAGGGCTGTCCCTCCGGTACATGGAGTGGTCCCAGTACGACGGCTCCATCAGCCCAGACAGCAGCATGTTGCTCGCCGACACCGCCGAAGTACTCGGCTTCCACGTAGGCCACCGCCCCGGCGGCTGACCAGTCCGCAAGCCGCTTGTCGAACCCTCCCGGAAGCCGCCAGAAGCTCAGAGGGCCCTCGGTGCCGTCGGTTGCAGCGTCGAAGAGCTGGTCCGTCATCGGTATCAGCGACAGGCCCTGGCCGAGAGAGGCCACTCGAGCGGCAGGCAAGTCCCGTGATGCGACACGGAGCACCTCGCCTTTGGCGATGACTGCCTGCAGTTCATAACCCATCCCAACGCCCCTCCACCGCTCGGAGGCCCCATCTTGTCGCACGCGCTGACGTCGAACCCGCGTAGCACCCCCGGCCAGAACCTCCCCCCTCCAGCAAGTTCCGGCGCGAGCACCCTTCAGATTCCTCGAACCCGCTGGTTTCCGAACTCGAAGGTCGCCCGCACCCACCGCACCCAAGGACGCGCGCGGCGCTCCTTCATGGCCGGTAGACCATGCCGGGCCGGGGCCTGGCAGGGGCGAGCAGCTGCGAGACGGTGACGATGGTGTAGCCGCGCTGCTGGAGCGCCTTGATGATCCCCGGTACCGCGGGCACAGTCCCCTGGTGCAGGTCGTGCAGCAGGATGATGCCGTCGCGGTGCGTCTGGTCGAGCACCCTCTTGGTGATCAGGGCCGAGTCGGTCGTCTCGTAGTCCTTGGCCGTGACGCTCCACAGCACCTGCGCGAGCCCCAGGTCCCGGCAGATCCCGGCCACCTTGCGGTTGGTTCGGCCCTCCGGGGGACGCATGAGGAGGGGCCTGGTGCCGGTGATGTGCTCGATGGCGTCCTGCGTCCGGGTCAGCTCCTGCCGGGCGTCGGTCTCGCCGAGGTCCGTCAGCCTTCTGTGGTTCCACGTGTGATTGCCGATCTCGTGCCCCTCGTCCGAGATGCGGCGCAGGATTGTGGGGTACCTCGCGATGTGGCCCTTGCCCTGCACGAAGAACGTGGCGTGCAGACCGTCGTGTCTGAGGATGTCCAGCAGCCTGGGGGTCGTCGGGCTGGGGCCGCCGTCGAAGCTGAGGGCCACGCACTTCGCCTTGCGGCAGTCGACGTCTCCGGCCACCGATCCCGGTGCCTTTGCTCGGGCTGCGCGTGGCGAGGTGTGATCGTAGGTCGTGACCGTCAGGGCCAGACTCAGCACGACGGCCAGGGCGGTGGCCACCGCCGTGGCGGCGGCGAAAAGTATTCGGGGCCGTCTTGTGAGCGTGTTGAAGGGCATGCGAGATCCTTCTTCGGGCGGAGCCGTGGGATGACCGCGAGGGAGTGGGAGAAGGCTTTAAAGGGGCTTCGCGGAGAGGCCTTGAGACCGTAGGTCGCGGGTCAGTCGTTGCCGCAGAAGGGGTCCGAGCCGGCGTTCCACCGTGAGGTGCATCAGCAGAGACAGTCCCAGCATGCAGCTGACGGAAACCGCGATCGAAGGCAACGGCCCCAGCCTCGGAAATACCCGGACCAAGCCTTTGGCCAGCGGAATTCCGATGCTTTGGTGGACGAGGTAGAAGGGGTAGGTGAGCCCCCCGGCGGTGACGAGCCAACGCCGTTGCAGCCTCGCCAGTGGTCCTCCCGCACCGGCCAGCGCCAGCAGCCCGAGACAGAGGGTGAGCACGACCGCGCACACGATCCAGGAGGGCCGGCTCTCGCCCGGGGGCACGGCGGCATGGTCGGCCACCCGGAATTCGAGCACGGTGAGTTCGTAGCACCAGGCGAAACACAGCAGCAGCCACAGCAGGAGGCTCTGCCCGAACCTGTGCATGAGGTAGAGGATGATTCCGGTGACGAAGAGGCCGGCGTATCGAGGCTGTATGAATTCGTCGAGCAGCGGCGACCGGAGTTCGAGGGCGATGACACCGGCCAGGAGCCAGGCCCCGCAGAAGACCGCCACCCGTCGATACGACAGCCCGAAGACGAGCAGCACGGCCATCAGGAGGTAGAAACGGGCCTCCACCCAGAGCGTCCAGCTGACTTTGTCGACCAGGTCGAGCCCCAGCGGTCCCGGAGCCATCGTGAGGTTTCCCAGGACGGTACGAGGGTCGATGCGGGTGGCGGCGGGCCAGTGGCCCATCCGTGAGACCAGGACGAGCGCGACGACGAGGAGTACGGCGCACCAGTAGGCCGGGAAAAGCCGTGCGATGCGGGAGACGGTGAACTGAGCAGGGGTGCGCCCCCAGCAGCTCATGCAGATGACGAAGCCGCTGATGGCGAAGAAGAACTCGACGCCGAGCCAGCCGTAGCGGCTGATCTCATGCAGGAGCGGCGCGAAGTCGCGGAGCGCGGTCCTTCCCCAGAAGTGCGGGGTGGGTGTCCCGAGGAAGTGGTACGCGGCCACCATGACCGCTGCCATCATGCGGAGTCCGTCTATTGCGGCCAGGCGCGCCGGCCCGCTCCGGGCGGGAAACGGTCTGTCGGACGGCATGTCGCAACCAGGGCCGGTTCAGGCGGTGGGCAGGGGCGAGCGGCTGACCCGTATCTTCGACTGGCCGTGCGGGCGCTCCTCCCAGTCCTGCATGAACTGCGCGTGCAGACCGTGGTGCCGCGCCAGGGCCAGGAGGGTGTCGGTGCGGTAGTAGAAGTCCTCGCGCAGTACCTGGTGTTCGGTGCCCTCGGTGCGGTCGAAGGTGAAGTCGAAGAACCCGGTCTCGCTCAGCACACGCCCGACGTGCGCCAGGCACTGGTCGATGACCTGAAGCGGGGAGTGGGAGAAGACGCTGTGCGCGTGGATGACATCGAAGTGGTCGTCGGGCAGGAAGTCCAGGGTGAGGTCGCCGGTGATGGTCAGATGGGGCAGTTTGTCCTGGAGTCGGCGCTCGCTCAGGGTCTTCTTGGCTGCCATCAGGATGTCGGGCGAGATGTCGATGCCGTAGTAGTTGCCTGTGTCGAGGTAGTCGATGAAGCGCCAGCCGCCGCGCAGGTTGCCGCAGCCGATGTCGAGCATGCGGTGGTCGGGGCGCAGCCCGTGGTCGATGAGGTAGTCGAACTGCATCTGCCCGAGCGCCAGCCAGCGGTCGTGGGTGTGGCTGCCGACCGCGGCTTCCGGGTTGCGGCGGGTGTCCGAGGCCATCACGGCCCGGTAGTAGCCGACGTGGTCGGGATGCTTCAGGCGCAGCCACGCGTCCCGGCCGGCCCGGCGCAGGTAGGGGATGACGCGGCCGGGGTGACGCAGGGCGTAACCGGTCTTGTGGGTGAGGGCGGCGCGGTTGTTGCGCAGCTTTTTGGGTGTCTTGGTGTCAGCGGGCATGACGGATCGACCTCCGTGCGAAAGGGGGGTCCCGGTGAGGGATGAAAAGGGGTGAAAGGGGATGAAGAGGGGGGAGGGTGAAGGTGATGGGGTCCGGTGCGGTTGCGGGCAGTCAGACGCGGCGGCGCAGGAGCAGCACGGTGAGGAGGGTGAGGAGAGCGGCGAGGCCGCCGAGGACGGCGGTGTCGATCCACTGGAAGGTCCAGTAGTCGCCGGCGGGGTTGGCCTCGTAGAAGCGGGCCACGTAGCCGTGCGCCGACATGCACTCCTTGAGCTGGGTGCCCGAGGGGTAGGGGCAGTTCAACACGTCGTCGTGGCGGCCGGCAGCGGTGATCAGGCCGTAGTTGCCGGTCGACCACTTCTCGCCCATCGGCGGTTTGGGGATGCTGCCGGCGCTGACGTAGGTGTGCGGTGGGATAAGCAGTCGGGCCCGGTGCGTCCACTCCAGTAGGAGCGTCAGCACGCCCGTCGCCAGAAGGGTCAGGCCCATCGCTGCCAGGACCCGGCGGGCCAGCAGGCCCAGCAGGGTGCCGGTTGCCAGGCCGAACAGGGCGGCCGCCACGACGCGGGGACCGGAGCCGCTCAGAGCCGTGTTGTCGTACCAGAACAGGCCGTAGCTCCGGTCGGCGGCCGGCCGCCACCACCAGGCGAACACACCCGCGGCCAGGCCCGAGAGGGCGGTGGTGATCGCTGCGGCCAGGGCAAAGCGGGAGACGAACCACTGACCGGGGCTCATACCCTGAGCGAGGACCATGCGGTGTGTGCCCAGTTCCCGGTCCCGGCCCAGCAGCGGGGCGCCCCAGAAGACGCCGATGACGACGGGCAGGGCGATGTTCAGCGCCCCGAGGTACTTCAGCGGCTCGACGTCCAGGAGCAGCGGCAGGCCGGTGTCGGACCGCGTGCAGTACAGCGGCCCGGTGGCGCAGTGGTCGAACAGCCCGCTGTGCAGGGCGTCCAGCATGCCTGAGCGGTAGTACGCCGCGATCGCCGCGGTGGCGAGCAGGGCGGCCGCGCCGATACCGGCCGCCACGCGCTGCTGGCGCCATGCGAGCCAGAAGGAGCCCTTCATGCCGCCGCCTCCGTCCGCTCGGTGGGCGCGGGGCGCCCCGGCTCACCTGCCTGGAGGTAGCCGATCAGGACGTCCTCCAGCCTGGGCCGTTCGACGTGCCAGTCGCCGCGCAGCGGTCCGTGCTGCCGTATCAGGGCCGTCAGCTGTCTGCCGCCGGTACGGCTTTGCACGACGGTGTGCTGTCCGGCCAGTGTGTCCCTCTGGTCGGCGGCTCCGATCAGTACGGCATGGCTTTGGCGCAAGTCCTCGACGTCCTTGCTCAGCGTGATGCGGCCGTCCTGCAGGACCAGCACCCAGTCGCAGATGTCCTCGAGTTCGGGCAGGACGTGCGAGGACAGCACGATGTTCATGCCGTGCTCCGCGGCCTCGGCCATCAGCTCCGCCATGATCTCGCCGCGTGCCACGGGGTCGAGGTCGGCCAACGGCTCGTCGAGAAGCAGGAGTTCGGGCCGCTTGCCCAGTGCCAGGGCGAGCGCGACGCGGGTGCGTCGCCCGGGGGACAGCTCGCTGATGCGGGCGTGGAACGGGATGTCGCCCTCGCGGACGATCCGCTCGGCGGTGGCCCGGTCCCACGAGGAGTTCAGCTTCTCGCCCATCACCAGGGTGTCCGCCACGGTGAAACGCGGGTAGAGCGGCTTGTCCTGGGTGAGCAGAGCAACGCGGGCGCGGGCCTCGGACGTGCCGGGCACGGCACCCAGCACACGCAGCTGCCCGGATCCGGGTCGCAGCAGGCCGCCGGCCAGGTGCAGCAGGGTGCTCTTGCCGGCACCGTTGCGTCCGACGAGCGCCGTGATACGACCGTCGGGCACCGTGAACTCGCAGTCCTGCAGGGCCCGGCCGCCCCGCCGCCGGTATTGGAATCCCAGTCCCCTGGCGCACAGCGCGGCCGACGCGTCAGGCCCGGTCATGCGTCCTCCTTCGTTCGCTCCCGGTCGCCCGGGGTTTTGCTGTCGTGCTCGTTGTCGTAGGCGTCCAGGGCGGCTGTGACCAGGGCGAGGACATCGGCCCGCTCCAGCCCCGCGGTCCGTGCGCGCGCGACCCAGTCGGTGATCTCCCCGCGCAGCGGGGAGTCGTTCTCCACGCCGGGCCGGGCGAGCGACCTCGTCACGAAGGTCCCGAGGCCACGGCGCAGTTCGACCAGTCCGGCCTGCTCCATGTCGCGGTAGGCCCGCAGCACGGTGTTGGGGTTGATGGCGGTCCTCGCCACTACCTCCTTGGCCGTGGGCAGCTTGTCCCCGACCTGCAAGGTGCCCATCCGGAGCGCCCGTTCGGTCTGCTCCACGATCTGCACGTAGGCCGGAACACCGCTGCCACGGTCGATCCGGTAGTCGATCACGTCGCCCTTCCTCGGTTCCACCATGCTTGTACTAATGAATTAATGGAAGCATGGTGGATGGCTTCCGGTGATGTCAAACACGAGAAGGGGAAGCAGCCGGGGCCGCCCGCCGCGCCGGCCACGGCAGCGCCGGTGCCGCTGCCGGTCCGCCTCCTCCGAGACGGTGCGCGCGATACCGCGTTGACGCAGGCGGGCCCGGAAGCCACGGGAGGATCCAGCATCCGGCGATCTTCGAAGACGGGCCCTGGTGGTGCTGCAGCCGTGTGGGCTCACCGGGTTCCTGGCACCCGCGAGTTGACCCTCCCCTTACGTCAGGCTCGAGGCTGTACACGAACGAAAGGGGGAGGCGGATGAGCTACTCCGTGGGGCAGGTCTCGGCGTTCGCCGGGGTGACGGTACGCACGCTGCACCACTACGACAAGGCGGGGCTGCTCTCGCCCAGCGGCCGCAGCCACGCCGGCTACCGGCTCTACAGTGAAGCGGACCTGGTCCGTCTCCAGCAGATCCTCTTCTACCGCGAACTCGGTTTCTCCCTCGATCAGATCGCCGACATCTTCAAGGATCCGCAGACGAACGCTCTGCAGCAGCTGCAGGCCCGGCAGCGGCAGCTGAACGAGGAGATCGCCCGGCTGCAGCGGCTGGCCGAGGTGGCGCAACGGGCGATAGAGGTCCAGCAGACCGGGGTAGTACTGACGCCCCAGGAACGCTTCGAGGCCTTCGGTGAGGTCGCCTTCGACCTGAGCTACGCCACCGAGGCGGAGCTGAAGTGGGCTCACTCGAACGGGCAGCGCGAGGCGATGGCGCGCGCCGCCGCCCACACCAAAGAGGACTGGCGGCACCTCATGACCGAGGCCGCCGCCTGGCGCGCGGAGCTGCTCGCAGCCTTCGACGAGCAGGAGCCCGGCGACGGCGAGCGGGCCATGGACCTCGCCGAGGAGCACCGCCGGCACATCTCACGCTGGTTCACCCCCTGCCCGCCCGACATGCACCGGCGCATCGCGGACGACTACACCGCCGACCCGCGCGCCTTCGCCCTGGTCGTGCCGCCCTCGCAGCAGCGCCCGGGCCTGGCCGCCTACCTGTGCCAGGCGGTCCACGCCAACGCCGCCCGCCGCACGGGCGGACCCGGCGGCACCGAGGAGGACGGATGAGGATCCTGATCGCCGCGGCCGGATCACGCGGCGACGTCGCCCCCTACACGGGCCTGGGCGCCGCACTGCGCCGGGCCGGCCACGACGTCGCCCTGGCCGCCGGAGACAGCTTCGCCTGTCTCGCACGCGACGCCGGCCTGGCCTGGCACCCGCTTCCCGCCGACCCACAGGCGCACGGCGGCGCCAGCGGCAAACGGGAACTGATACAGGCCGCCGCCGGGTTCGTCACCGAACTCGGTCAAGGCTTCGCCGACGCACTGACCGACGGCACGGACCTGCTCCTGCTGTCGACGACCACCGCCCCGCTCGGCTGGCACCTCGCCGAAGCCACCGGCACACCGACCCTGGGCGTCTACCTCCAACCCACCACCCCGACCGGCGACTTCCCGCCCACCGTCACCGGCACCCGCTCACTGGGCCGCCCCGCCAACCGCATCGCCGCACACCTCGCCTCCCGCATGGCCGACCACGTCTACGCCCAAGCGGTCACCACGCTGCGCCGCCGCCTCCAACTGCCGCCCCTGTCCCCGTCCCGGATGCGCCGGCGCATGGACCAGGCGAACTGGCCGATCCTGCACGGCTTCAGCACCGCGCTGGTGCCCCGCCCCCGCGACTGGCGCCCAGGCCTGGAGGTAGTGGGCAACTGGTGGCCCCACCACGATCCGGCCCAACAACTGCCCACGGAACTGGAGGACTTCCTTCACACCGGGCCCCGACCCGTCCTCATCGGCTTCGGCAGCATGGCGGCCGGCGACGGGGAACGGCTCAGCCGCCTCGCCGTGCAAGCCCTGCGCCGCGCCGGGCTGCGCGGCATCCTCCAAGCCGGCAGCGCCCACCTCGCGGCCGACGGCGACGACGTCCTCACCATCGGGGACATACCCCACGCGCTGCTGTTCCCCCGGCTGGCCGCCATCGCCCACCACGCCGGCGCCGGCACCTCGGCCGCCGCACTGCGCGCCGCCGTGCCCGCGGTCCCCGTACCGGTGAGTGCGGATCAGCCGTTCTGGGCCGGGCGGCTTGCCGCACTCGGCGCCGCGACCGACCCGATCCCCTTCCGTCTGCTGACGGCCGAACGCCTCGCCGACGCCCTCGAGCGGGTGGTGAAGCAGCAGACCTACACACGGGCCGCCGCGAAAGCGGCCCGCCACATGGCGACCGAGGACGCAGCACACCGCACGCTCACAGCCATCCAGCAGCTGACCCGCGCCTGATCCGCCCGCCCTCGTCGCAAGACCCCCGCCCGAGCGGCCTCGACGCCACTCAGAACCGCTCGGTGAGCTGGTCGGCGATCGCGTCGAGGTCCTGCCCGATGTAGTCGGGTTGCGGTCCGACGTCGAGCGGCGCGTTGCCCTCGCGGAGGACGAGCGCCGTCTGCCAGCCGGCCCCGGCGGCACCGATCGTGTCCCACACGTGGCACGCCACCAGGCAGATGGCGCCGGGATCGACCCCGAGTACGCCGGCCACCGAGTGGTAGACCTCCGGCGCCGGTTTGTGGCGTCGCACGTCCTCGACACTGAAACGGCGCTCGAACAGATCGCTCAGGCCGGCCCGCTCCAACTGCCGCCCGGACGTCTCCGGCGGGTTGTTGGTGAGCGTGAACAGTCGGAAGCCGTGGTCGTGAAGGCGGCGCAGGGCGGCGGGGACCTCGGGGTGGGGCGGCATGGCGGCGAACCGGTCGGTGAGTTCGTCGGTGTCGGCGTCGCTGATCGTGAGGTCGCGGGTGGCGGCGAGCATCCGCAGTACGGCGCCGCCGATGTCGGTGAACGGGACGTAGATACCGCTGAGTGTGAGCGCCTCGGAGTAGGTGATCAGGTGGGCGAACCACAGGCGCATGGCAGCGGGGTCGTCGAAGATCCGCTCGAAGGTGGGGCGGATCGCGTCCAGGTCGAGCAGGGTCTCGTTGACGTCGAACACGACGATCGGTCGCTCAGGCATCACAGGCCTTTCGTTGCAGCCACGCGCCCTCCCAGACAGAGGGGTGTGGGCGTTGCTACGGCACCGGGCTTCTCTTCGGGCAGTGCCACCCCGCTACCGCAAGGAAGGTGTCCCAGCCGGGCGGCCGCCGCATCGGATCCGGCCACCGCATCCATCGGACGCAGGCCATCGATGGCCCGAATGGCCCACAGACCGGCCGGAACAGGCGACCCGAAGACGGCCACCCGACCGGGAGGCGGATCCGGTGTCCACGATGCTCCACCACGGCCGCCGGGCTCCAGAATCAGTGGCCGTAGCGATCCCGGACTTGCCGGACGTGTGCCGGGATCTCATAAGGTGAGCCACCGTCCACACTGCCTGGGGGAGTTGTGACAAGCAGGTTCACGGAGTTGGTCGTCGACTGCCACGATCCGGAGCGCCTCGCGGCCTTCTGGTGCGCGGCCTTGGACTTCAAGGTGATCGACCGGAGCGAGGGCAAGGTCGAGATCGGCTCCTGGGAGCCGACCGTCGAGGAGGTCCGGGCCCGCCAGATGCCGCCCACCGTGGTGTTCATCAGGGTGCCCGAGGGCAAGGCCGTGAAGAACCGGCTCCACCTGGACGTCAGCCCGATCGACAGCACTACCGACGACGAGGTGACCAGGCTGCTCGGCCTCGGCGCCACCAAGGTGGACGTGGGCCAGGGCGCCGGCCGGAACTGGGTGGTCATGGCCGACCCCGAAGGCAACGAGTTCGACGTCCTGCGCACCCTGGCACCCTCCACTGGATGATCACTCACCTCCAGTACCGGCTCGAACTGCGGAGAGCCACCGCGGTGCCCGGCCGTAACTCACGAGGCGGTCGGCCGCCGAAGTTCGACAAGACCGACCACCGCGAGCGGCATGCCGTCGAGTGCGGGACCAATCGCCTCAAGCGCCACCGGGCCGTAGCCACGAGGTACGACAAGCCCGCAGTCCGCTACGAGGCGACCGTGCTGGTCGCAGTCCTGAACGAGTGGCGGTGACCAGCACGGACCCGATATGTCCTAGCCGTCGATGTCGAGCGCCGTGCCGTACAGGCGGTCTACCTTCAACCGGATGACTACCCGGCGCTCGGCAACCAGCTGCTCCAGAACGCACCTTCATCCTCCGGCTTCGCTGCTTGCGGGATCATCTCAAGGAGTTCCCGCCCGACGGCGTCGCCGGGAACGGTCGTGCTCTCGGAGACCTCGGCCTCGCCTTCAGCGACAGCGAACGACCACACGTCGCCACCTTGCACATGAAGCGCCACACGCGGGTTACGCCGCAGATGCCCGACCTTGACCCGGTCAGCCGTCGTCGAGAACCGCACCATGCGGGCTTCGGGATCCCAGCTGTACAGCATGGTGGTCAGGTGGGGGTGGCCACTGCGCTTGACGGTGGCGAGTGTGCCGAACTGCTCCTTGCCAAGCAGCCTGGAGAGGGCTTCGTCGGACAGTGGGCGAGGTGCTGGTCCTTGAGTCATGACGTGATCAACGTCCATGGCCGCCACGCCATTTCATGGACGTAACTCCACGACCACTTTCACAAAAGACCCTAGTCCCGCATGCTGTGGGACAGCCACGGCGTCAGCCATACTCCCAGGATCAGCTCCTGGTAGGTCTCGTCGCCGGGCAGCGGCACGACGAGCCGCAGGCCGGGCGGAAACAGCCTGCCCTTGGTGTAGGCGAGACCGCCGTAGACGGACCTGAGGAACGCGGGGACCGAGTCGCGCGGCACGTCGTGGAAGTCCACCCCGTCCACGGTGATCTTCGCGTCGTCCTCCGGGAACAGGCGCACGCTCACCGACGGCGATCCCCCGAGCTCCACGAACGCCTCGTGCGGCAGCGAGCCGTCGGCGTCGAGCACGGTGAAGACGCCGGCCGACGTGCGCCGCGAGGTCTGGTCCGCGCCGATGTCGTCGGTGACCGACACCTCCAGCGCGTACTCCTTCGCGATCGCGCGGATCGCGGCGACGGCCGCCTCGGTGGTCGGCAGATGCGCGTTCTCCATGACCCGATCATCCCCGACACGGGCCACGGGGCGCCCTGTTGAGGACGAACCCAACTCTGCGACGCGGGCCTCTCGTTGCGGCCGCCCGGACGCATGGCGGGCCGCACGGGTGAGCGCGGCGCACCCCTGAAGGTGCCGTCTCCCGCGGGTGGCGGCCGGGTTGTCCGCTCGCGTGAGGGGTGTTTGTGCCGGTCGGGGCCCTGCCGGGGGAGAGGGGGAGTGGGCCGTGCAGTGGATGTGGTCTGCGGTACAACCATCCGGCGGTCCGCGCGGTCTTACCTGATGACCGATACGCGTGGACAGTGCTCTTCACGGGGTGTGAAGGCTTTCGTGGCGTTTTGCCATGCCTTGTGCTGTCCGGCGTGCCCGATCGTCACCAGCGACACAGTCACCTGGAGCAAGGGGGAACTTTCTCATGCGTGCTCGCAGCATCCTGGTCGTCGCGGCGGCCTCCGCCGCCGCACTGATCCCGGCGGCCTCCGCCGTCGCGGGGACGGGCCCGGCCCCGGCACCCGCCAAGCAGCACCTCACGGCCCGTTCCACCGCCCCGTCGGAAGCGGGCAACCCGCTCACCACCACCGCACAGGCCGCGGGCGTGTGCGCGGACGCCTACCAGATCGGCGCCACCGCCTACATCAACCGGGCCGGAGCCCACGTCGCGTCCGTCAAGCAGTTCTACTCGCCCTCCTGCAAGCGCAACTACGGCTACGTGTGGGTGTGGCAGAGCTTCCGCAGCAAGATCAAGGACTACGACGTCAGCACCGGCGTCTACAGCTACTCCCGCGACCAGGTCGTCGGCCAGGACTGGTGGAACGCCACCAACGGCCAGGAGTTCTGGTCGCTGCCGGCGGCCACGGTGAGCGAGTGCACCGCGGCGATCGGCACCCTGCGCGCCCCGGGTGACCCGGTGGCCGGGCAGGCCGTCACGGCCAAGCGCTGCTGAAACAGCGCACCAGCCCTTTCGGGGTCCGGCCGGCGCGCGGCGGCCGGACCCCGAAAGGGCATTTCTCCCGCAGGGAGGCAATCCACGCCAGGCGATCAGGCCGCGAGGCGGAGACAAATGTCGCCGAGCGACGACGACCCCTCACAGCCCGAAAACGAGACGCTGCAGACCGCACCCGCCGGCCCCTGCCCCTGTTCCGGTCCCGAGCTTGCTGGGCGCCGGAGGCCGCCCACCGTCCCGCCCTCCCGGCCCCGATGCGCTCCGATGTCGTCGCTGCCCCCCGCGGAGGACACTGGGGGCATACCGAGCTCTGAGGCGACCGAAAGCTGATGACTATGGGTGCATCTGATGCCACCGAACGCGGCGACCACCCCGAGGCGGCCCACCCAGAAGATCCGGCGGCCCACATCCTCGTCGACGACAGGGGCGCGGTGGCCGGATGGAGTTCCGCCGCCCAACGGCTCCTGGGCTACCCCGTCCACGCGATGCTGGGCCGCCCCGTAACGGACCTGCTGGCCGATGCCGGTTCCCCGGCCGACCCGCGCACCGCCGAGGGCACCTTCGCTGTGCGGCTGCGGCACGCCGATGGCGGCGTTGTCTCCTGCCAGGTCGGCATCCGCCCCGAAGGCGCCGGGGAGGCGGAAACGAGGTGGCAGGTGACGCTCGCCTGCGCGCAGGAGGCATGCCCGACCGCAGAACTCGACCACGCCCTGCTGGACACCCTCTTCACGGCCTCACCCGTAGGCCTGTACCTCCTGGACCCCGAGCTGCGGATCATCCGCTTCAACCCCGCGGCCGAAGGCATGGAAAACACCTCGATGGCAGAAGCCGTCGGCCGGCGCCCCACCGAGGTATGGCCGGACTTCGCCGTGGAGATGGTGGAACGAATCATGGAGCAGGTCCGCGACACCCGGCAGGCGGCGATCGCCGTCGAAAAGCGGATGTACCCCCCAGGAGACCCCGACCACCAACATGTCTACTCGGCCTCCGTCTTCCCGCTGGAGGACGATCACGGCCGGCTGCTGGGCGTTGCGGACGCCACCATCGACGTCACCGCCCGCCACCTGGCCAAGGAGCGGCTGAACGTGCTGGCCCTGGCCGGCACCCGGATCGGGGCGACCCTCGACGTGCTCGATACCGCCTGCGGACTGGCGGAGGTGTCCGTGCCGGGGCTGGCCGACGGCATGGCAGTGGAAGTGCTGGAGTCGATCCTGGCCGGAGAAGACCTCGTCCCCGGCCCCGTCCAACCCGACACCGTGCTGCGCCGCGCGATGGTCCGCATCCGCGAGGACGAGGGCCCTGCAACGGTCGGCGACCCGGAAGGCAGGGTGAGCGCCGCGGAGGCCCTCATCGACTTTCAGCCGCGCATCCTCGACCCGCTCAGCGCTGCCGGGCGCCGGGCCATGGCCGGCCTGCCGACCCACCGGGGAAAGCCGCATTCCCTGATGCTGGTTCCTCTCGTCGCGCAGGACCGGGCTCTGGGACTTGCCACGTTCTGCCGCTGGGGAGAACGCCGGCCCTTCGAACAAGACGATCTGACCCTGGCCGCAGAACTCGCCCAGCGCACCGCCGCATGTCTCGACAACGCCCGCCGCTACCTGCGCGAACGCAATTCTGTTGCCGCACTGCAGCATGCCCTGCGCCCGGACGACGTGCTCCCCGAACACACCCTGGACGCGGCCCACGCCTACGTACAGGCAGGCTCCGGCGGCGACTGGGTCGATGCCGTCGCTCTCTCCGGCGCCCGCGTGGCCCTCGTCGCCGGCCGCACGCCGGGCCACGGCCTGCAGACCACCGCAGCCGCAGGAAGGCTGCGCGCCGCCGTCCACACACTGTCGGACATGGACCTGCAGCCGGACGAACTCCTCGCCCGACTCGACGACCTGGCACGCCGGCTCAGCAAAGAAGACAGCCACAGCGCCCCACCGGTCCCGAACCGCGACGCCAGAGAGGCCGGCGCGACCTGCCTCTACCTGATCTACGACCCGGTATCGCTGCACTGCTCCATGGCCAGCGCCGGCCACCCCTGGCCCGTGATCGTGCACCCCGACGGCACCACCGTCACCCTGGACCACCCCATCGGCGCCCCCCTGTGCTGCTCCGACGGGCCGTTCGAAAAGATCGACATCGACCTCCCCGAACACTCGATGCTCGCCCTGTACACCCCCGGCCTGTTCCAGGAACAACCCGAAGCTCAGGCCCGCGAGCGCATAGCCGACCTCCTCACCGGCTACACCGGAACCGTGCGCCAGGCGTGCAGCATGCTCACCCAGGCACTCGTCCCACCGCACCCCCGCGAGGACGTCGCCGTCAAGGTCGCCCGCACCCACTCCCTGAGCCCCGCACGCGTCGTGTCCTGGGACCTGCCCAGCGACCCCTCCGTGGTCTCCACCGCCCGCTCCCTGGTCACCGAGCAGCTCACGAGCTGGGACATGAGCGAGACGACCTTCACCACCGAACTCATCGCCAGCGAACTGGTCACCAACGCCATCCGCTACGCCAAACCCCCCGTCAGACTCCGCCTCATCCGCAGCCACGTCCTGACGTGCGAGGTCTCCGACGGCAGCAGCACCTCCCCACGACTGCGCCACGCCCGCACCACCGACGAAGGCGGCCGCGGACTGCTCCTGGCCGCCCGCCTCTCAGAACGCTGGGGCACTCGCTACACCGACGACGGCAAAACCGTCTGGGTCGAACAGAGCATCCCCGAACTCGCGACCGCATAAGGACGCGTGGGAGGCCGCCCGCCGCGACAGAGCACGCAGTGCGCCACAGTCACCGTCTTCGCTTGCCGCTGCACGGAACCCGAGCACCATCTGTCCCTCCACCTCATGGGCGGTACAAGGGACGAGTACCTCGTCGTTGAACGCGTCGTAGAGCGCTTGCTCGACGCCCCCACCACCCTGGGGCCATCCGTACTCGTCCCACCTGGGCGACGGCGTTCGGGGGAGCGGCGGTTCATCCTTGGGCACGACGGCAACGAGATCCGCATCACCCACTGGCTCACCTCCGACCGACGTATCGTGCTGCTCACCGTGTTGCCTAAAACTGACAGCGTGAGGACGCCCAGGTCGAGAGAGCACTCCTCGCCAAGAAAATCTGCGAGGAACAACATCAGCCGGCCCCTGCCCAGGAGACGTTCACCCGCGACATCCGCATTGAGGAGGAGTACTGATGAGCCACGCACGGTGGAAGCTGGCTCGCGACCGTAGACTCGCGCGCGGCGATGAGCCCGAAGAGCTGAAAGCGCGGCGGGCAGAGATCAAGGCGAAGTTCGATCTTGGTCAAGCCGTCTACGACCGGCGGACCGAACTCGGCCTCTCCCAGGCGCAGCTGGCCGTGCGAGCCGGCATGACTCAGCCGCAAATCTCCAACATCGAGCAGGCCGGCGGCCCAGCCACACTGCAGCTTCTGCGCCGACTGGCCAAGGCGCTGGACGCGCAGCCGACCACTGACCTCGACGACGACTCGGCCTTCGTCTCCACACCCTGCGTGGAGCAAACCGAACTGACCCAGGCCAAGTCAGCCTGGGAGGAAGCGTAGGGCGGCGCGCGCCGTGATCTGCGCCGACACCTTGACGCTCTGGCCAAAGACGTCCAGAAGTCCTACCCCGGACCGTCCTGCCCGCACGTGATCGTGAGCAACTGTTGCTGGACCGTGTGGAGCTCCTGCTGTCGATGACACACGAGGCCTCCGAAAGCGGTGGATCCCTACGGGGTCCACGTCTTGTCCAATATGTTTCCGACCAGACGAATCCATGGAGCGGTCGACATGCGGTGATGGGCCATGCCCGATTCCCCCGGAGCCCGCCCTGAGCGGACGGTCAGAGCCGTCGGCGCAAAGCCACGACCCTCATGGTTGTGAAGGTGCGCAGCCGTCGAAGCGATAGCTGCGAGTGGAGTGGCGACGGCTCCTGGGGGCACACGTGTGCCATCAACTCATGAAGGGGCACCAGACGTGGAGATCTCAGGCATCATCAGCGCGATCATCATCGGCATCGTTATCGGTGTCCTTGGCCGACTCGTGGTTCCCGGCAGGCAGCGCATCGGCATCGTGTGGACGATCGTCATCGGTATCGTCGCCGCCTTCATTGGAACGGCCATCGCAGCGGGCATCGGCGTCGCCGACACCAACGGAGTCGACTGGATCGAATGGCTCATCCAGATTGCCCTTGCGGCATTGGGTGTGGCCGCACTCAGCAAGGTCAAGGTGCGCCACTGAGACGACTTCAGCCCCCTGACGGAACCTGACCAGCTCGGTTTGCCGCGTCTGCGGGTGACACTTTGTCCGCAGGCGCGGCGGCCGCGTTCTGATGGTCATGCTCCCTCCCGGCGGCTGAAACGTGCCCGCTGCGTACCGAGAAGAGTTGGTCCAGCGAGGCGAACTGGCCCTCTGGTCACAAGTCGTCGGGTTCCACCTGTGTCTGCAGACGTGCACCGATGTCCATAGCCCATTCCAGAGCCCATGCCCGCAGGGCGTCGATCTGCCCGGACTCAAGCCCGTAATCTGCGTAGTCTTGGTCGTCCCACCATTCCGCGCCGGCGAGGCGGTCGCGAAGGTCCTCCAGGTTGAAGTCGTACCGTGCGTGCCGTCGACCGAGGTTCTCGAGGTCTGCCTGGGAATGGTGCTGGGAGGCGGCGTGGACGTCGATGAGATCGCGGACCGCGCCTCGGTCGGCGAGGGCTCTCACCTTCGTGCCGATCACGTCGTCCAGCGACAGTACGGGGCCGTACTCGCTGGACGCCGGCGGATGCCACATGACTTCTTTCAAGACGTCGACCTCGCACCGTTCGCCGGAACCGGGATCGGTGGCCAGGAGACGGCCCGAGAGCGCTCCGACCTCGATCTGTTCCACCTGCCAGCCCTGTGCTGCGAGCCCGTCGCTCACTACCCGGATGATCTCGCTGATCGGTGCCGGATTCTCGGTAGCCACATCGACGTCCTGGGAGAGGCGGTCGACCAAGCCGTGGACTTGGACCGCGTAACCACCGGTAATGACCAGCGGGTATGGGCTCCCGACTGCCAGGACGTCGGCCAGGAGGCGGCGGTGCAGTTCTGACAGCCTCACGCGGCCGTGGCCCCGCCCGGGCGCAGTTCAGGGAAGCGTATCTCCCAGGCGTCGCGGAGGGGACGGCCGATCAGCGTGCGCAGCACCGGCCACTGAGCGATGAGTAGGTCACGGTCCAGGAAAGCGGTCAGGTCCTGGCGCTGCCCTTCCGTCAGAACGGTGCGGTAGAGGCTCATCCGCGAGCGGGGCCGGCTGAGCCCGTACGAGCGACGGCCGGACCAGACGACGTGCAAGGGCAGATCGACCGTACCGGCCACCGGACCGGCGAGCTCGTCCAATGAGGCGGGCAGTCGCAGGGCGTACTGCTCGCGCAGCGCCTCGAATGCGCCCGGTGCCGGGGAAGAGGTGGACATGCCTGCCAGTATCGCCCTTCGAGCACCGCGATGACCACGCAATCCACGCGATCGCCGCCTCGGAGGCTCAGCCACCCGGACGTGAATCGTCGACGTCAGCACCCCATGCTTCGCTGCCATCGGATCTCACCCTCGTGCCACACATCGGTGGGAGTGAGTCCGGCGGCAGTGGCGACAGCGGCGGATGCCCCGTGTTCGGGGTGGATGTGGGCGATGACGGTGTGCACCGGCTGCCGGCCGAGCCAGCCGACGAGTCCTTGGACTGCTTCCGAGGCGATGCCCCGCCCTTGCCACGGAGTCCCCACCACCCAGGCGACCTCGGCGACCAGGCCGTGCGCGGACGGACCGACCGTCGCCTGGACCGTGCCCGTCAGGCAGTCTTCGTCACGGAGGCGGATCACCCAGTTCAGCCAGGACACGGCGGGTTCGGGAGAGCCCGCGGTCATGCGCTGATAGCGCGAGCGCAGAGCATGGGGGGTGTCCGGAGCACCGCCGATGAAGGTGTGCAGGGCCGGATCGGACAGGACCGCGGCCATCTCCTCGGCGTGCTCGACCTGCAGCGGAAGCAGTGTCAGCCTTCCGGTGCGGATGGCCTCGGCCACGAGCCTGCTCACGCAGCCACCGCCTGGGGGCGCAGAAGCGTGTCGCGGCGGGACCGGTATCCGCCCACGCCGGACGCGCCGATGTCCGCCCAGGCGCCCGACGAGGCTGGGCCCGGCCGGCGCCCCCGACCGACGGCCTCATGCACGTCCCGGCCCACAAGGACGGACAGCCCGATCCGGCCCACCAGGCCCGTGAACAGTTCGGGCGCGCTCATTCCTTCCACCACCGCACCGTACCGGGCCGAGCAGGCTTCAGCCCCGGCAGCATCTGTTGAAGCCTTTGCCGTCCACCGGTGCGGAAACCACTACGGCGGTGCTCCCGGCGGCCCCTATGGCGACACGCCCCTGCATCGGATGAGGCGGAGAGCGTGCCCCCGTGCGGGAGGGCGGTGCGGCCGCGTGACGCGGCCGCACCGCCCAGGGTCCCTCCGCTCACAGGGCGCGTCAGGTGCCGTGCCGGCACTCGTGACGGTCCTTCCGGTCAGCCGGTCGCGCCGCCGTAAGGGACGCTGTCAGCCGGTGCAGCCGAGGACACTGCGGAGGGGGAAGCAGTTGGCCGGGAAGTTCCTCACGACGGAGCTGCGGATGAGGTCCACCGGGAACGGCGGCAGGGTCGCGTTCGGCTGGGCCTCCATGCGTGCGCTCGTGCCGATGAACAGGTTCAGGAAGCTTCCGGGGTTGGAGATGCCGCCGCCGGAGCTGCCGTTGGAGGTGTTGCGGGTGACGGTGCTGCGGTAGAGCGTCGTCCGCTCGGCGGAGCCGAGGCGGATGCCGCCGCCGTCGTTCCGGGCGATGTTTCCGCTGACCTGGGTGGAGTTCAACCGCAGCGGCCCGGTGTGGCGGTTGATCGCGAGGGCGGCGATGCCGCCCCCGAGGTCACCGGAGTCGTTGTGCTCGACCGACGTGTCGGTGAGTGTGGTGTTTCCCGCGTTGGCGAGACCTCCGCCCCAGATCCCGCTCGTGTTGCCGCGCAGGGCGCCGCCCTGCATCGTCATCGTGCCGTTGGTGGCCACGCCACCGCCGAAGGCCGCCCGGTTGTAGCTGACCGTGGTGTTCCTCAGGACGAGCGTTCCCTGCTGGTTCCAGATCCCGCCGCCGGTGCCGGCCCGGTTGTTCCTGACCGTCGAGTCGGTCAGGGTGAGGGCGCCGCCGGCGTTGAGGATGCCTCCACCGTCGGAGTCGTCGGCGCCCGTCTCGCCGTAGCGCACGGTGATCGAATTCAGGCTCAGGCTGCCGCCCTGGCGCACATGGAAGATGCGGAAGGGCGCGGCGGAATTGCGCTCGATGGTGGTGTCGTCTCCGGTGATCGACACCTTGCCGGTGATCTCGGGCAGACCGTCACCAGGGTTGTCGGCCGACGTCAGGGTGTAGACGCACCGGGGGGCAAGGACGATGCTGCCGCTGCCGCTGGTGTTCGCGTTGGTGATGGCCGTCTTCAGGGCGGCGACGTCGTTGCACGGGATGCGGGTCGCCGGCTGCGCCTGAGCGGGTGCGGCAGGCAGCAGGGTCAGGCACAGGCCGAGGCCGGCGACGGCGGTGACGGTGGCGCGTCTGAGCGTGTCAGTCATGCGGCTTCCCTTGGCTGTGGGGGAGGGGAGGTGAGGCGACCCGGGCGAGGCCCGGCTACCGAGCCTTCACCCCTGAGCGCCGGTGATCACCACCCAGACATACCTGATGATCAGTCAGATATATCGGGGGTGTCCGTCCGGCGCACTGCGGTCCAGCCGTTCGGACGCACCGCCGAGCAAAGTCAAGATGTGCGCTCTTCGATGCGGCCGCTGTCCCAGCGGGTGTCGAAGCTGCCGGGACGGTCGATGCGCGGTAGGTACGGCCCAGGACGGCGAGGTCCGATGACGCCGCGACGTACTCACCCCCTACGAACGTGACCAAGCCCTACTGGTGCTGCGTCAAGCAATGTTGGCCCCCGTTGGGGGTTGACGGTGCCAGCCCGTGCTGAGCGTCGTGGCCTACTCGGCGTCGAGCTGGTGGTCGGCCCAGACGTAGCTTTCGGGCAGCAAGTCGGTGACGAGGACGGTTCGGATGCGGTCGCCTTCGCCGACGATGACCTTGAGGGCGGGGAAGTAGTCGAGAAGGACCTGACGGCAGCGACCGCACGGGGGAACGACTCCTCGGTCGCGGTCGCCAACGGCGACGATCGTGTCCAGCTCGTAGGCGCCCTGGGCGGCTGCCGCACCGATGAGGACCAGCTCCGCACACGGTCCTCCCGTGAAGTGGTAGGCGTTCACCGCGGTGACGATTCGGCCGTCTCGGGCGCGGGCCGCGGCTGCCATGGTGTGGTTGTCACCCCGGCAGCGAGTGCGAGCCACGTGCGCCGCGGCCTGGATGAGTTCGTGATCGACGTGGTGGGTCTGTGCGGTCATCTCTCTGCCTTCGTCAAGTGTCAGGCGACGTTGGCCCGGGTGACGAGGATGCGCAAGCCAATATCGGCGGTGTGCTTGTTGCGCCAGATGATGCAGCGGCGGATCGTGCGGCCTTGCTCCTTCGCCACGGGCACGCCCTGCGCGGATAACAGCACCATCCGGGCCCGCCGCCAGGTCACCACCGACCAGCGCGTCACGCTACTACGGGGCAAAGGTGCTCTGATGCGGCACTGGTCCCACTGACCCGCGAAGTCGTTTGCGACGCGCACAGACCGGACGCACAGCGGGTGACGAACCGGCCCCGTGGACGTCGAGTCCGTCCCACGACGTATGCCGACCTGGAAGGCGCTGAAGGCCTCACGATCGCCTATGCGATCGTCGGGTGCCAGGGGACCGAACCGATGCTGATCGGGCGCGCCGGGCACGGAGTGGGGGAGAGGTTGTCGGTTGGGGGATGACCTGCAGCGCGGCTCATCCTTTGGGCTGAGGCGGTAGTTCGCCTGGAGTGCGGATGGCGCCCACTTGGGGTGGCTGAAGACTGGATGGGTGCCTTGACCTGGGCATTTTCCCTTCTTGAGCAGCACGATTTCGAGTGGAGCGCGGTCGCGTGGCTACCTTCCTTTACAGACTGGGCAGATTCGCCTTCCGGCACCGGTTCGGTGTGGCCGTTGCGTGGCTGGTGCTCCTGGTTGCGGCCGGTGTCGCGGCGTCCACGGCGGCCCCTGCCGTCCCGAGTTCGTTTGCGCTGCCGGGGACGGAGGCACAGCGGGCGGTGGATGTGCTGAAGGAGCGCTTTCCCGGTATGGACGTGGAGAGCGCGTCGGCGCGGGTGGTGTTTCGGGCACCGGCCGGGCACCGGGTGACCGAGCCGGCGAACCGGGCGCGGATCGAGGCGACGGTTGCTGCGCTGAAGACGAGTTCCCCGCAAGTGGCATCCGTCGCCGACCCGTTTGTCGCCCACACGGTCAGCAGGGACCGTACGACTGCGTATGCGCCGGTCGCCTACAAGGCCGAGGCGGTGACGTTGAGCGAGCAGACCAAGACGTCCCTGGTGCACACGGTGGATAAGGCCCGCGGCGGGGGACTGACCGTCGAAGTGGGCGGCAGCGCCGCGCAGGCGGGAGACGGGGGCTCCGGCATGGAGGTGGTGGGCATGGCGATCGCCGCGGTGGTCCTCGTGATCACCTTCGGGTCGCTGGTCGCCGCCGGCCTGCCCCTGGTCACCGCCCTGCTGGGCGTGGGCATCGGCGTCTCTGCGATCAGCGTCCTGGCCAACCCCCTGGATCTGGGCGATCAGACGTCCACGTTGGCGTTGATGCTCGGCTTGGCGGTCGGTGTCGACTACGCCCTGTTCATCGTCACCCGCTACCGGACCGAACTGGCCGAGGGCCGTGAGCGGGAGGAGGCGGCCGGCCGGGCCGTTGCCACGGCCGGCTCGGCGGTCGTCTTCGCCGGTTTGACGGTGGTGATCGCTTTGGCGGGCCTGTCGGTGGTGGGTCTGCCGGTGCTGACGAAGATGGGCCTGGCCGCGGCGGGAACGGTCGCCCTGGCCGTGGTGGTCGCCCTGACCCTGCTGCCGGCGCTGCTGGCAATGGCGGGCAAGCGGATCGTGGGGCGCCGTGCCTGTAAGAGGCCGGCGGGCAGAGCATCCGGAAAACCGACCGTGGGGGCGCGCTGGGCGCGTTTCGTGCTGCGGCGGCCGCTGACGGTGATGGCGGTGTCGGTGATCGGCTTGGGTGTGCTGGCCGTACCGGCGGCTTCATTGAAGCTGGGGGTGCCCGATGAGGGGGCCATGGCGACAAACACCACTCAGCGTAAGGCGTATGACATGCTGTCGGCCGGGTTCGGCCCGGGTATCAACGGCCCTTTGACGGTCGTGGTCGACGCCAAGGGCGGCAAGGACGCCACCCGCGCCGCCCGGAAGGTCACCTCGACGGTGAGGGAACTTCCTGGGGTTGCGGCGGTCGGTCCCGCCGCCTTCAACGCGGCGCACGACACCGCGGTCGTGACCGTGGTGCCGAGCACCAAGCCGGGCAGCGTGCAGACGGAGAACCTGGTGCGCGCCATCCGCGCCTCCAGTGCCGACCTGCAGCACGTCACGGGTGCCCGCACCATGGTGACGGGACTGACCGGTATGAAGGTCGACTTCTCCCGGAAGGTCACCGGCGCGCTGCTGCCCTATCTGGGGATCACGGTCGGTCTGGCGTTCGTGCTGCTGATGCTGGTGTTCCGGTCCGTGCTGGTCCCGCTCAAGGCCGCCGCGGGTTTCCTGCTGTCGATCGGGGCCTCGCTCGGAGCGCTCGTCGCGGTCTTCCAGTGGGGGTGGCTGGCAGACGTCCTCGGCGTCGACCAGAAGGGGCCGATCACAAGCACCATGCCGATCCTCATGGTCGGCATCGTCTTCGGACTCGCCATGGACTACGAGGTCTTCCTCGTCACGCGGATGCGTGAGGCATACGCGGCGGGGCAGAGTCCGCATGAGGCGATCGTGACCGGTTTCCGTCACGGGGGACGCGTGGTGAGTGCGGCGGCGGCCATCATGACGGCCGTCTTCGGCAGCTTCATCGCCTCGGGCGATCAGTCGATGAAGATGGTCGGTCTCGGGCTCGCGGTCGCCGTCCTGCTGGACGCCTTCGTCGTTCGCATGGCGATTGTGCCGGCCGTTCTGGCCCTTTTGGGCCGGGCGGCCTGGTGGCTGCCGAAGTGGGTTGGCGCCCTCTTGCCGGACATCGACGTCGAGGGAGAAAGGCTGCACCGCACCGGCGGCGCCCTCACTTCTGCCGCGCATGCCCGGCAGAAGGATGCCGGAGGCGACCGGGTACGCCTGTGAGCAAAGGACGCCAATGGCCCGCAGGGCACGGCATTGCTCGCCGTCTTCGGGAGGCACCTGCTGTACGTCCTCCGCGTCTCGGCGGCGGTGCTGGGGGTCGTCTGTCAGGGCTTCCGTGGCTACTCGGACCGGCCCTGGGCTTGTGCGGCCTGGGTGGCCTCGACGACGGCCGCCCTGTTCCCGTTGCTGCTGTCCGTCCTCCTGGCCTGTGAGGGGGCCGTCATTTGCCGCTGGACACCACCTCGACGCCGACCTCTCCGCAGTCAGCGGCAGCGGCTCGAGCGAGAGATCCGGCAGCTGCGGCTGACGACCCCCTGAACAACCCGGTCGTCGGTGACCGACTCCGTTGACGGCACATGTGCATGTCACAGGCTCCTGGAGGAGGAGAGCGGCCTCAGTGTGAGGCAAGGCTTTCGGAGAACGGGCAGGCGGTCTTCCCCGCTGACGACACCGGGCGCGTGTAGCCGGTCGCCGGCTCCTGATCCCCGGCCCGGTACCGGGCCGCCGCCCCCGATGCATCCCCTTTCCACGGCCCTGACACGGAGCCCGTGGCGCACCGTGCTGCCTGCTGTGCGGGTCGGCGAGACGATGGGGAGGTGACCGGCACGAGCGACCGTCCCATCTCGGACTATGCGCTGCTCTCCGACTGCCAGACCGCGGCGCTGGTCAGTCTGGATGGGTCCATCGACTGGTTGTGCTTTCCGTATTTCGACTCCCGGGCGGTCTTTGCCCGGCTTTTGGGGGCTCAGGCGGGTCACTGGTCCATCCGCCCCGCCGGCCCCTACACCGCCAGCCGGCACTACCTCGAGCGCAGCCTGGTGCTGCGCACGCAGTTCCATACCCCCACCGCCGTCGTGAATATCACCGACGCGCTCGCCACAGGGTGGAACGAACGCGGCCATCACCTGGGCGAACATGCTCCGCATCTGCTGCTGCGGGTGGTGGAATGCACCGACGGTCGTACGGACATGGAGATGGAGTTCGCGCCGCGCCCCGAATACGGGCTGGTCAGACCGCTGCTCCTGCCCGTGGAGGGCGGACTGCGCTGCCACGGAGGCCCTGACACACTGGGCCTGTGCTGCCCGCTGCCTCTACAGATCGACGAGATGGCCCGCGCCCGATTCCGTCTTGAGGCCAGCCAGAGCCTGGCCTTCGCCCTGCGGCAGGTGCCCGCCGGCAGCCACCCCACGCTGATCCGGCAGGAGGAGATCGCCGCGCACCTTGAGGACACCGTCGGCGGCTGGCGCTCCTGGTCCGAGCTGCACCAGTCCTACCAGGGTCCGTGGGAGGAGCTGGTCCGTCACAGCGGGCGCATCCTGCAGGGTCTGACGTTCCAGCCGACCGGCGCGATCGTCGCCGCCCCCACCACCTCCCTGCCCGAATGCGTCGGCGGCGTCCGCAACTGGGACTACCGCTTCACCTGGGTGAGGGACGCTTCCTTCACCCTGGATGCCCTGTGGGTGGCCGCCTGCCCCGACGAGGCGGAGGCCTTCTTTCGGTGGATGGCCCAGGCCGGCGCCAGCGACACCGCCCACTGCGAGTCCATGCAGATCATGTTCGGTATCCGCGGCGAACGCGACCTGAGCGAGCAGGAACTGCCCCGCCTGCCCGGCTGGCGCGGTAGCCGCCCGGTCCGTATCGGCAACGGTGCCTGGCAGCAGCGGCAGCTGGATGTCTACGGCGAGCTGCTGGCGGCCGCCCACCGCCTGCGGGAGGATCTTGCCGCGCTGGACGCCCCCACCAAGGCTTTCCTCGCCGCCTGCGCGGATATGGCCGCCGCCTGCTGGGGCCAGCCCGACCAGGGCATCTGGGAGGTCCGCAGCGGCCCGCAGCACTTCGTCTACTCCAAGCTCATGTGCTGGGTCGCCGTCGACCGCGCCCTGGTACTCGCCGACGCCCTTGACGCCCGCGCCCGCATCCCCGCATGGACGCGTGCCCGCGACCAGATCCGCGCGGCGATCGAGGATCACGGCTGGAGCCAGAAGGCCGGTGCCTACACCCAGGCGTTCGGCACCGAGGTACTGGACGCCTCCGTCCTGATGATGCCGATCGTGGGCTTCCTGCCCGCCACCGCACCCCGCATGCGCGCCACCATCGACGCTGTCCGCGACCGGCTCACCAGCAAGGACGGCCTCGTCTACCGCTACCTGAGCGCTGATGACGGCCTGCCCGGCGAAGAAGGCACCTTCCTGCTGTGCACCTTCTGGCTGGCCCAGGCCCTGGCCCTGGCCGGCGAGAGCCGAGCGGCCCGCCAGGTCTTCGAACGAGCCGCGCGCTGCGCCAACGACGTGGGGCTGCTTGCCGAGGAAGTCGACCCGGCAAGCGGTGAACTGCTCGGTAACTTCCCGCAGGCCTTCAGCCACATCGGTCTGGTCAACGCCGCCTGGGCCGTCCACCAGGCCGAGACCGGCGCTGAGTTGCCGCTGTGTCACCGGCCCGACTGAACCTTGAGCTGTCCTGCGGTGGTGTACCCGGCCCGGCGGGCACACCACCGGGGCGCCGTGTGACCGACTAGGAGGTGGGGATGTCGTAGACGTTCTTCGGGGTCACGATGCCGGTGACCGCCTTGGCGAACTTCGTGGTCAGCGACTTGCCGTTGACAGTGATGTCGCTGGTGGTGTGCACCACGAGCGTGGCCTTGGCCTTGGGTAGATGGACCATCACCGTCTGGTAGCCGGGCAGTGATCCGTTGTGCCCGATCCACCCGTTGATGTCGAATATGCCCAGGCCGTAGCTGAGGCCCTTGCGACCCGTCGGCAGCATCTTCAGCCGTTCGGCCTGGGTCGCCCTGGACAGCAGGGTCCCTTCGGCAAGGGTAGACGCCCAGGACCGCAGATCGTGCAGGTTCGAGATCATCACCCCGGACGCGCGGCCCGGCGGAGCCCAGTTCGTCGCGTCCGTGATCGAGCCGTCGTTCGACGCCTGGTCGGTGTACCCGTGGGCGTGGGGGGCGGGGAATTCGGCGCCCTTGGGCATGAAGGTGTGCTTCAGGTGGGCCGGCTTGAGCACATGCTGGGTCAGGTAGCGGTCGAAGGGCTGCCGGGTCACCTTCTCCACCACCATTGACAAAAGAATGGTGTTGGTGTTGCTGTACTGGTACTGGCTGCCCGCAGGGAAGGCGACCGGGTGCTTGAAGGCGTAGGCCAGCAGCTCCTTGTTGGTGAACGTGCGGCTGGTGTCGGCCAGAAAGGCCTTGGCGAAGTCGTCGTCGTACAGTGCGTTGAACAGGCCGCTGCGCATCTCCGCGAGGTGGCGCAGCGTGATGTGATGGCCGTTCGGGACACCCCGAACGTACTTGGAGATCGGATCGTCCAGACTCACCTGCTTGTGGTCGACCAGACGCAGCAGTGCGGTGACTGTGAAGGTCTTGGTGACGCTGCCGATGCGCATGTTGAAGTGGGGGGACATCGGCTGCTTCGTCGCCGTGTCGGCGGTGCCGAAAGCCTTGACGTAGCTGCCCTTGCCCGGCGCCCACAGGCCCACCGTCACACCGGGCGTGTGCGTGGTCTTCAGGACGCGCTGGACGGCGCGGTCGAGCTGAGCGCGGACCTGCGGCGTCAGCGTCCTCATCGTCGGCTGCCTCGAGACGCTCCTGTGCGTCGGGGACGCATCGCCGGTGAAGGCCTGGGCCCCTGCACCGGTCGCCACCACCGTGCCGGCGGCCAGCGCCGCCCCGATCACGGCGAGCGTGCGACGTCGGGTGAGGGGTCGAGTGCGGTCGCCGGTCGATGAACTGTGCGGCATGGTGCGCCCTTTCGACGTGCGGGCGGGCCCCTTGCGGCCCGTCCGGCTTGGTTTCCATCGTGGTTGCGTCCGGCCTTTCGTTCCTCTGCCGCACGAGCGGTTTCCGTGCTCCGCCGCAGGAATGAGACACCCGCCGGCCTCACCCCTCTCGTTACCCGGCAGGGTCCCCCCAACGGCAGGTGCCCCGACCCGATACGGGCCGGGGCACCTGCCAGTGCAGGGCTCTCAGGCAGCGCCCAGGGACGGCGCGCCGTGGTGCGGGTGTGCACGGGCACCGAGGCATTGAGCATGCGTTGGATGGGGCAGTGCTCGGCGATGGTGGCCAGCCGGCTGATCTGCTCGGCGTTCAAGTCACCGATGATCTCGACATCCTTGAGGATCTGCCCGAGCGGCCCGATCCCATGGGCTATGCGGACATCGACCTTGATGCCGGCCAGAGGCCAGCCCCTGCGTTCGGCGTACAGGCGTACCGTCATCGAGGTACACGCGCCGAGGCCGGCCAGGAGCAGCTGAACGGGGGTGGCGCCGGTGTCGGTGCCGATCGGGTCGGGTTCATCGCTGGTCAGCCGGTGGGGGCCGATGCCGATCGTCCGAGCCAGGTGCCCGCTTTCGCGGACGGTGACAGTCCGTTCAGGCATGGCATGCCTCCTCATCTACTTCTGTACGGCCGGGCCGCATCCGCGGCCGGCACGGCGCCGCGGCATGGGCCGGCGCCGCGACGGGGCGCTCATGCGGGACAAGTGCAGCGACAGTCGGCACGGCCCGGGAGGATCACTGATGGCCACAGCCCGTTGGTGATGGCGCCGTTGGAATCGGTCAGGTGCCGCCCTGGCGGGCGGGCGGGCGGCCTGGCCGGTGCTGAATGCGACGGTCGGCCAAGCGCCTCGCGGACGTGAAGGTGTGCCGCGGTGGCATCCGCCGGGTCGGCACGGTGACCTGGGTCGGCCCGGTCCTGAAGGCAGCACGAAGGTCACCGCGGTCGGCCCGTTGGACGTGAGGACCGGCAGTCCGCCTACGGGACGACGGTCCAGGCCAGCGCCGCGGTCGGCCGTCGCTCGATGACCCGACCCCCACACGGCAGTGTGGGAGACGCGCTGGCAACACCGGCACGGTGAACAAGCTCGCGGTGCTCCACGTGTCGTTCGATGTCAGGACGTGGTCGGTTGTTCCGCGGAGCGGTAGGTCCTTGGGCCGTCTATCCGGCCGTTGTGGCTGCTCATGGTGCGCGGCTTTTGGTGGTGTTCACTGTGGGAAGGGAAGTGGCCCCTGTCATGCGGGTTATTAACGCAGAGTGTGTGGTGTGCGGTGGTGAGCCAGGCGGAGACCTGGCCGGCATTCCAGGTGTCCGTGTCGGCGTTGGTGGCCAGCACCAGTTGTCGGGTGCCGTCGGTGCTGGTGAAGGCGTTGGTCTGGGTTCCCAGGACGTTCCCGGTGTGACCCCACATGGTGACGCCGCACAGCCGCACTTTTTCCAGGCCCAGTCCGTAGCCCTTGGTCGGATCGGCGGGATCGACCTTGTAGGGACCGAGCTTCATCATCTCGTTCAGCTGGGCCTTGGGCAGGAGCTTGCCGGTGAGCAGGGCTCGGTCGAAGCGGGCCAGATCGTTGACGGTCGAGGTCAGTGCGCCCGCCGCCCAGGTGGTGGAGGGGCTGATGGCGGAGGTGATGTCCCGGGGTGCGCGGCCGGGTTGGCCCAGGAGGTAGCCGTGCGCGGCCGGCTCGGGGATCTTCAGGGAGCGGACGGGGAGCTGGGTGTCGCGCAGCCCGAGGGGTTGGATGATCCGGTGATTGAGTGCCTGCTTGTAGGAGTGGTGGGTGATCTTTTCGATGATCAGGCCCAGCAGGAAGTAGTTGGTGTTGGAGTAGGAGAACTTCGTGCCGGGCTTGAACAGCGGTGCATGGGCGTTCGCCAACGCCACCAGCCGACGCGGTGATCGGTAGTATCCGGCGTCGCCATGCAAGTAGGGGGCGGCGAAGGCTGGGTCCTGCTCGAAGGGGTAGAGCCCGCTGGTGTGGTTGAGCAACTGGCGCACGGTGATGTGGTCGCCGCCTTTGATGATGTTCGGCAGGAGCTGCTGCACGGTGTCGTCCAGGCCGAGGCGGCCTTCGGCCACCAACTGCAGTACCAGGGTGGCGGTGAACACCTTGGTGTTGCTGCCGATGCGCAGATGGTCTGCGGTGCTCATGGGCCGCTTGGTGGCCAGGTCGGCGTAGCCGGCCGCGGCCATCGCGGTGCGGCCGTGGTCTTGGACGAGGGCGACCGCTCCGGGCAGACCCGCCCTGGTCAGCTGGCGGACGGCCTGCCGGACGGCATGGTCACCAGCCCAGGGGCGGCCCGGTGATGTGTGCGAGGTCGCTGCGGGGGCGGGGGCCGTGTGATGGCCGGCGGCGAAAGCGGTGGCGCCGGGGGCAAGGACGGCTGCGGCCGCGCCCGCGGCGCACAGCGGGGCGGCGACCCACCTGCCGCGTCGGCGTGTCGGGCGCGCGGGAGTGGTGGCGTCACGGGTCATGAAAATGGCTCCCAGGAGGCAGGTTCTTTTCCGCATCGGCGGATCGGTGTGTCACCAGCCTGCGTGCGGCCGGGGTGAAAGACGTCCGCTCCTCGGACCACCCTTGGGCTCCGCCCTGTGGGGGAGAGGAGCATGCTGCTCCGTCCGCCGGCCGAGAACCGCCGCCACCCGGCGCAGACCCGCCGGCCATGGCTTGCGGGGCCAGGACGGCCGTGGCGGCGGACGTGAGCCGGTTCGGGCCGCAGCAGGGCATCGGGTGCGTCGAGGACCCCAGCAGTGCGTCGGGCCGTGCAGGCGGTAGCCGTGGAGGAGCACACGCCGACGATCGGTCGTCGATGTATACGCGGCGCAGTGGTGCGCTCGCCAAGTCACCAACAAAAAGCAGCGGCGGAAAGAGGCCGAGTGGCCACCGAATGGGCCGTCATTCCCTCTGATCGGGACATCGGTGCGGCCTCATGTCGTAACGAAAGGGGGGGTGTTCTTTTCCACGCGTTCCCGGCTCGGGCTCCCCGGCGTGGCATTCCCTCTCAGCCGTGGCATGTGGCCCCAGGGTCTGCCGAGCTGACGGCCTATCCGGGACGCGTGTGGCCACTTCCTGACGGTGACTCCTGTTCGCCATGCCAGGCCCTTTCGCGGGTGATCGGCGGCGTTGAAAGATGACGCCGCCCGGCAGGTGAATCCACGAAGTTCTGGGCCTGTGCCGGGACATGCGGCACAACTTTTGTCTGCCTGCTTGTGATCCAAGGAGTCAGTTCTGTTGAAACGTCTTCATATGGCCGCGGCGGCTGTCGTCGCCGCCGCTTCGCTGTGTATCACCGTCCTGCCCGCTCAGGCCGGTGCGGCGCCCGTCGCCTTGAAGGCCACCCGGCTGGGTGCGGGTGCCGCCACCACGGTGACGCTGATCACCGGTGACCGGGTCAAGGTCTCCACGGACGCCGATGGCCACCGGGCTGTTGCGGTGGAGCCCGCCGACATCCCCGGGCGTCATGTGGTGTTCAGCGCGTGGACCGGTCCCGGCGGCGACGTGCGGGTGGTGCCCAGCGACATGGCGCCGCTGCTGGGCTCGGTCCTGGACGAGCGGCTGTTCGATGTCGGTGAGCTCATGCGGGAGGGCTACGACGATGCGCACGCCTCGTCGCTGCCGCTGATCGTGCAGCACGCTTCGGGGGCGCGGGCTGCCGCGCTGAGCGGGGCCTGGGCGCGTACCGGTCGGGAGCTGAGCAGTATTCATGCCACCGCCGTCGGTGAGGTCCGTTCCAAGGCCGCCGCCGGTCTGGGAGCAGCCCTGGCGAAGGCCGGTCACGCCGCGCTGGCCGGCCACAAGGCCGCCGGCACGCTGGGTGGTGCGCTGGCCGGCGTCCGGCACGTGTGGCTGGACGGCAAGGTCAAGGCCGCCGGCCTCGACTGGAACCTTGAGAAGATCAACGCCCCGCAGGCGTGGTCGACCGGTGCCACCGGCAAGGGCGTGAAGGTCGCCGTCATCGACACCGGGATCGACACCACCCACCCCGACCTGGCCGACCAGGTGGACGCGTCGGTCAACTTCTCCGACGCGGCCGACACCGGTGACCACGTCGGCCACGGCACTCATGTGGCGGGCACCATCGCCGGTACCGGCGCCGCCTCCGGCGGGGCACGCAAGGGCGCCGCCTTTGGTGCCACGCTCTTGAACGTCAAGGTCCTGGACGACGACGGCCAGGGCATGGACTCCTCCGTCATCGCCGGCATGGAGTGGGCGGCCCAGCACGGAGCGAAGGTCGCCAACCTGAGTCTGGGCGGTGAGCCGACCGACGGCACCGACCCCGACAGCCTGGCCCTTGACCAGCTCACCGCCCAGTACGGCACCCTGTTCGTCGTCGCGGCCGGCAACAACGGCAAGCCCCACACCATCGCCACGCCCGGCGCGGCGGATGACGCGTTGACGGTGGCCGCCACCGACCGCGACGATGCCGTGGCCCGTTTCTCCTCCCGCGGCCCACGCATCGACGGCGCCTTCAAGCCCGACATCTCCGCCCCCGGGGACGGCATCGTCGAAGACCGCGCCGCGGGCACCTCGTTGGGCAGCCCGGTCGACCAGTACTACACCACCCTGTCCGGCACCTCCATGGCCACCCCGCACGTCGCGGGCGCGGCCGCCCTGCTGGCCCAGGAGCACCCCGACTACACACCGGCGCAACTGAAGTCCGTCCTGCAGTCCAGCTCCCACACCCTGGGCGGCCCGGCCCCGGGCGTGGTCTTCGGCTCCGACCAGGGCGCCGGCCGGCTGGACGCCGCCGCCGCGCTGGACCAGCAGGTCGTCCCCGACCGGGCGACCTTCGACTTCGGCCGCCTGCTGTGCGACAACACCAGTGCGATGACCCGGCAGGTCACCCTCACCAACACCGGCAAGGCAGACGCGTCGTTCGACCTGTCCTCCCAGCTGACCGCCCTGAGCAACCTGCAGGCGGCACCGGAGGGCATGGTGAAGCTGTCCGCAGACCACCTGACCGTTCCCGCCGGCGGATCCAAGACCCTCACCCTCACCCTCGACCCGAGCCAGACCCTTGAAGGCGAGTACTCCGGTCAGGTCGTGGCCACCCCCACCGGCGGCGGTGCACCCCTGCACCTGGCGATCGGCTTCGAGAAGTCCGACCTGTGCGCCCTGCACCTCTCGGCGCTCGGCCTGGACGGCAAGCCCGCCATCGCCTACGGCCCGGTGCTGGACCTGGACACCGACCGCCACACGGGCGTGAGTATGGCCGAGAGCGGGACGACGATGCTGCTGCCCAAGGGCAAGCATCTGGCCTTCGCCCTCAGCGTGGAGCAGATGCAGCCCGACGGGCGCCTGGCCGCCGCCGTGATGAACATCCCCGAGATCACGGTCACCCCCGGCAAGGACGTCGTGCTGGACATGCGGAAGACCTCGCCCGTCACGGCCGACATCCCCAGCCGGCACGTGGCGACGGCCACCACCTACGTGAACGCCAACCGCACCAGCGCCGACGGCGCCGGCCACATCGCGTTCTTCGACATGGCCACCGACGCCTCCACCGACATCGCCCTGTACGCCGGTCAGACCGCCGATCCCGTCGTCCACGGCACCCTGGACACCCAGCAGTACGTCCGGCTGGTGGACGCCGCGCACGCCACCGACCCCGCGCACGCCTCCCAGGTGTACGACCTGGCCTGGACCGGCCACTCCTTCCCCACCGACATGCACCACGTGCTCACGGACCGGGACGTGGAAAAGCTGGCCCGGGTGGACGCCGAGTACCGCAACCTCAACTACCCGCAGCAAAGCCGGGGCGACTTCGAGGGACGGCTGCCCTCCGCGAACGGCAAGCCGCTGTTCTTCCTGTGGCCCCCTCACCAGCAGATCGCCCTGCCCATCAAGCGGACCGAGTACGTCAGCCCCCACCTGGACTGGCAACGCTGGTACTTCCACAACTCCTCCAGCAACTGGGCGACCACCCAGCTGATGAGCATCTCGGCCCAGCACTACCGCACGGGTGAGCGCACGCACGAGGACCAGCTCGCCGGCCCGTTCACCACGGTCGGCACCGGCCGGCTGGACGCGCACGTCCTGGAGATGCTGGCCTGGGATTCGACCGACACCGCCGGCAACAGCCTGTGGAACGACAACCCCGCCGGAACGGAGCCGGGCTGGGGCAATGAGACCCGGGCGTGGCAGGACGGCCGGCTGGTCGCCGACTGGCACGACTACCAAGGCGGCTTCGACCTGCCCGCGCCGTCCACCCCGACCACCTGGAAGGTCCAGCGCGACATCACCACCCCCGGCAAGCTCACCAGCGGCAACGACACGCACACGGTGTGGACCTTCAAGACCAGGCCCGTCACCGACGGCGCCGTCTCGCTGCCTCTGCTCAACCTCGACTACCGCATCCCGCTGGACGAGAACAACCAGGCCCGGCCGGGCCACGCCCTGCCCCTGACGATCGCCGCGCACCGCCTGGCCGGCGCGCAGCCCAGCCGGATCACCTCGCTTGAGGTCACCTACTCCACCGACGGCGGAAAGACCTGGCACAAGCCGAACGGCGCGATGGAGGACGGCCGCTACCAGGGTGTCCTGCCGGGCAGCGCCCTGGCGGCCGGCCAAATGGTCGCCCTGCACGTCACCGCCCGGGACGCCGAGGGCGGCACCATCGACCAGACCCTGAACGAGGCGATCCTGACCGCCCGCTGATTCACCCGATGCACCACCACAGGCCGCATCCGGCCGGGACGAGCACACAAGCCCCGGCCGGATGCGGCGTATCCGCACGCGGCAGGCCCGGGAGAGACACGGGGCGGGCGGCCGCCCGGGCCGGGCCACGAGCCGACGCGCCCGAAGGGACGAGATGGCCCAGGATGAGGCAAGAGTGGCCACTGGTGCGGTTACCGAGCCGGCTGCGGCTCTGCCAGCCTTCACGGGTCCCGGGCAGCAGGCCGCACGAGACCAGGCCGAGCCGCCCGTCAAGGCGAACCGATGTGAAAGGCGAGCGTGCAGGTCAACGTGATGGATCAGGGGCCCGGCCAGGAGGCGGAACCCGTTCTTGCCCCGCTGGGCCTGTCACCGACCCAGGAGAGGATCTACCTGACACTGCTGGCGTTGGGCGGCGAGCACACCGAGCGGCTCGCCGACCTGCTGGACCTGCCGGCGCAGACCGCGGCAGCAGGCCTGGCCCACCTGGCGGCGCTCGGGCTGGTGGCCGGGCAGGACACGGCGACCGGCGGCCGGTACACGGCCGTGGCCCCCGATGTCGCGGTGGCGGCGGCGGTGATGCAGCGCCAAGCGGCCCTGCTGAAGGTCCAATCCCGCATCGACGCGCTGATGTACACCTACCGCAGCCGTGCGGACGGGGCCGGCCCGCCGGCCGAGCTCATCCACCCCGAAGAGATCCGGGAATGCTTCGTGCGCCTGCAGCGCACGGCCCGCCGGGAGGTGCTCACGTTCACCCGCCTGCCCTTCGCCCTGGCCCTGGAGAGCAACGACACAGAGCTGGAGATGCTCGCGCACGGCGTGCAGTACCGGGCCGTCTACGAGCGGGCCGTGCTGGCCCAGCCCGGCGCGCGGGAGCAGCTGCGCGGCTACCTGAACGCCGGTGAGCAGGCCCGCGCCGCGACGGTCCTGCCCGGCAAGTTCGTCATCGCCGACCGCCACCTCGCCATGATCACGGTCCGCAGCGACCAGCAGGAGCCGGTGTCCGGCTGCCTCCTGATCCGCACCGCAGGGCTCGTGGAGGCTCTGGCCGCCCTGTTCGAGCAGGTCTGGGACCGCTCGGTGCCGCTGCAGCTGCACGATAAGACCGCGCCCGAAGACGACACGCTTGCCACTGTCGGCGGCGACGACCTCGAGCTGCTCACGCTGATGCTGGCCGGCCTGCCCGACAAGGCCCTGGCCTCCCAACTGGGGCTGAGCGTGCGCACGGTCCACCGGCGCATCCGCCGTCTGATGTCCCTTACCGGCTGCACCACCCGCATGCAGCTGGGCTGGTACGCCGCCCGCGCCGGACTGCTGTGAGAGGGCCGGTGCACGGTGCGCACCCTGCACCGGCCCGCACCGGCGGGCCGGCCGCCCACTGAGCTGTGCTGTCGTCGTGAGCGCGGGGGCCACGCAGGAGCCGATCGCCCGATGTCCGCACACTGCCCGTCCGGGCCCCGGTGCGGGCCCCTCTGGCGGGCGATGGCCGGATGCGAGGGGTATCGGTCCTTGCCCCGCCGTAAGGCGGGACCCGACCCTGGCAGTCATGATCGCCTCGAACCGCCGGGCCGGCGCCGGCCCTCGCACCCACCTCGTCGTGATGGTCCTCTACGACGGGGTGCAGGCGCTGGACGTCACCGGGCCGCTGGACGTCCTGGCGGCCGCCAACGACCACGGGGGCCGCTACCGGGTGGTTGCCCTCTCGCCTGGCGGTAAGGAGGTGCGGACCACGTCCGGGTTGCGGCTTGCCGCCGACGGGGTGCTGGAGGACTGGTTGGGGCGGATCGGCACGCTCATGGTTCCCGGTAGCCCCCATTGGCACGTGCCCGTGGAAGACCATGGGCTGATCGGGGAGCTGACGCGGCTGGCCCGCTCGGCCGGTCGGGTGGCCTCCCTGTGTGCGGGGGCTTTCCCGCTGGCGGCCGCGGGTCTGCTCGACGGGTGCCGGGTGGCCACCCACTGGCGGCAGGCCGACCAGCTGGCCGCACGCTTCCCGTCGGTGCACGTGGACCGTGACGCGCTGTTCATCCGTGACGGACGGATCATCACCTCGGCGGGCGTGACGGCCGGCATCGACCTGACGCTGTCGCTGGTGGAGGAGGACCTGGGCCCGGAGGTGGCGCGTGCTGCGGCGAAGGACCTGGTGGTCTTCATGGCCCGGCCGGGAGGACAGTCCCAGTTCAGCGTCCGGCTGCGCGCACGGTATGGCCGCAGCGCCAGCGTGCGGGCGGTGCTGGACGCCGTGACGGCCGCTCCCCAGGCGGACCACAAACTGCCCGCGCTGGCGGCGCGCGCGGGGGTGAGCGTGCGCCACCTGACCCGGCTGATCCGCCAGGAGGCCGGCACCACGGCCGCCCGGTTCGTCGAGCAGATCCGCCTGGAAGCGGCGCAGGGCATGCTCGAATCGGGCACCGACCCCTTGGATGTGGTCGCCCGCCGCAGCGGACTGGGATCGGCGGAGACGCTGCGCCGTGTCTTCCAGCGCGAGCTCGGTGTTTCCCCGGGCGCCTACCGCGCACGCTTTCGCAGCACGCAGCCGGACTGCCCCATGGCCTCCGCCCACCGCTCCTGACTTGTTCAATCGATCCCAGACGCGCGGTTTGTGGCCGTAGCGTCGAGGGCGCCGGTCGGCACGGGCTTTTGACCGGCTTGTGGTGGTTGAGGCGGCAGGGGGAGGATTTCCCCATGGACGGCAGGAGCAGGCCGCACCGTCGGCCGCACCTCGTGGTGATGGTGCTCTTCGACTGCGTCCAGTTGCTGGATGTGACCGGGCCACTGGAGGTGTTCGCCGCCGCCAACGACCAGGGCGCTTGTTACCGGCTGCTGACCGCCTCCTGCGGGGGGCGGGAGGTGGTGACCACGGCGGGTGCGCGGCTGGCGGCGGATACGGCCCTGGAGGAGTTCACCGGCACCATCGACACCCTGATCATCCCCGGCCGCTCCGACTGGCGCCGGGCGGTGTCCGACACCCCCCTCATCGCGGGGATCAGCCGCCTGGCCGGATTCTCCCGCCGGGTGGCCTCGGTATGTGCGGGCGCGTTCCCGCTCGCGGCCACCGGGCTGCTCGACGGGCGCCGGGCGGCCACCCACTGGTGCCTGGCTGGTGAACTGGCCGAGTACTTCCCGCACGTTCAGGTCGACGCCGACTCGATCTTCGTGCGTGACGGGAAGGTCATCAGCTCCGCCGGTGTCACCTCCGGCATCGATCTGGCCCTGTCGCTGGTGGAGGAGGACTTCGGGCCCAAGGTGGCGCGTGCCGCGGCGAAGTACCTGGTGGTTTTCATGGCCCGTCCGGGCGGTCAGTCCCAGTTCAGCGCCCGCCAGGCCGCCCGGCAGCCCCGTCACCAGACGGTGCGGCAGGTGCTGGACGACGTCACCGCGGATCCCACCGCTGATCACGGCCTGGAGGCCGTGGCAGGGCGGGTCGGCGTGAGCGTGCGCCAGCTCACCCGGCTCTTTCGCGCCGAGGCCGGAATGACCGTGACCCGCTTTGTGGAGCAGATTCGCCTCGAAGCGGCACAAGGGCTGCTCGAGTCCGGTACCGACCCGCTGGACGTCGTCGCCCGGCGTTCGGGTTTCGGCTCCGAGGAAACCCTGCGCCGGGCCTTCCAGCGGGAACACGGCATCACCCCCGGCGCCTACCGGGCACGGTTCCGGACCACCCTTACCGCCCGGTCGGTTCTGGCCAAAGTCCGCTGACCGGCCACTGCTTTCATTCCGGCCACACATTCGGCCGTACTTACCGCTGAACGGGCCACGTCTTCCTTTTCGCGCCGGATTCGGAAATCCGTCGGAGTTCTTGCACGTTGCCGAATCCGTACCGCGATAAAGGGGCCGCTTTGGGAGCTGTCATCGGCAGACGTTTTTCTTTTGTGCGCGAGGCGTGCGGGCAGGGACATATCGATGCTCTCGCTCGGCGTCGGGTACCGCGTGCAGCGGTGGACCTCCTGCTCGCCCCGTTGCTTGCGGTGGCCGCTCTCGCGGAGGCCGTCGATCCCGCGCATCCCACCGGGCATGGCCTGGACGCGGTGGGTATCGCCTTGGCCGTGATGGTGGGAGCTCCCTTCGCGGTGCATCGCCGATGGCCGGGCGCCGCGCTGTGGGCCGTCGGTGCGGCAGCGGCCGCGCTCCAGGCCCGCCACTCCATCCCCGCCCCGGTTGCGGGCGGGGGCGCCACCATCGGCACGGTGCTGCTGGCTGTCGGGGTGGCGGTCTTCCTCACGACCGTTCGCCTCGGACGCTGGCCGACCTACTGGCTGCTGGCGGTCACGGCACTGGTGGCGGGCAGCACCGAAGTGCTGATCTCCTCCGCCGACAGCATCGGCTCGGCCCTCGCCGTGGAGGTCCTCGTGGTCGCCTCGTGGGCTTTGGGATGCCTGGTCAGGGCCCGTCGTGCCATAGCGGCAGAAGCGCTCGAGCATGCGGCCGCCCTGAAGCGGGAGCAGGTCGCGCTGGCCCGTACGGCCGTGGTGGAGGAGCGCGCCAGGATTGCCCGCGAACTGCACGACATCGTGGCCCACCATGTGAGCTTGATGATCGTGCAGGTCATCGCCGCTGACCGCGTCCAGACCACGGACCCGGCCAAGACCCGTGAGATGCACGCCGCCATCGAAGCGACCGGCCGTGCCACCGTCGCGGAGCTGCGGCGCCTGCTGGAACTGCTGCGCACAGAGGAGGACGAGGCGGTGGCGGGACGTTCGCCGCAGCCGGCCCTCGCCGACATCCCCCAACTGCTGGACTCCCTGCGCGAAGCCGGACTTCGCGTGGAGTCGACCCACACGGGCACGGCCCGCCAACTGCCGGCCGGCACCGAACTCACCGCTTACCGGGTCGTGCAGGAAGCGTTGACCAACACGCTCAAACACGCTGGGCACACCCATGCGGCCGTCACCTTCGACTGGCAGCCGCACTGCCTGACGCTCACGGTGTGCGACGACGGTCCGCTCGTGACCGCTGCGGCCCGGCCCGTGCCGCCCGGCGGCGGGCACGGCCTGGTGGGCATGCGCGAACGTGTCGCCGCCGTCGGCGGCAGCCTCCGCATCGGCCCACGTGCGCACGGCGGCTTCCTCGTGCGCGCCGACCTGCCCCTCACCCTGCCCGACAACGAAACGGCCTATCCCTGATGACTGCCACCCGCATCCTGCTCGTCGACGACCAGCCCATGATCCGCACCGGGCTCCGCCTTATTCTCGAAGCCGAATCCGATCTGATCGTGGTCGGTGAATCCGGCGACGGCCTGGCCGCGGTCGAGGACACCCGCAGCCTGCAACCGGACGTCGTTCTCATGGACATACGCATGCCCCGGCTGGACGGGGTGGAGGCGACCCGCCGTATTCTCCGGACCAAGTCGGCGACCCGGGTGATCATCCTGACCACCTTCGACCTGGATGAACACGTCCTGGACGCACTGCGCGCCGGGGCCAGTGGCTTCCTGGTCAAGGACGGCCCTGCCGACTCCCTCGTCGGAGCGATCCGCACGATCGCCTCAGGGGAGGCGGTCATCTCGCCGCGGGTGACCCGCCGGCTTCTGGAACGGTTCGCCGCACTTCCCGAACCGGTGCCTGCCCCGCCGAGCCTGGACGCCCTCACGGAACGGGAAATGGATGTGCTCCGGGCTCTGACCCGCGGCCTGTCCAACGCGGAGATCGCCGCCGAACTCTTCGTCAGCGAAGCCACGGTGAAGACCCATGTCGCCCACATCCTCGACAAGTACCATCTGCGCGACCGCGTTCAGGCTGTCATCCTCGCCTATGACACGGGACTTGCCCTGCCCTCCACCCGTCCCTAGAGCACAGCACCGGGGAGGAGGGCGCCTGTCGCTGTCATCCCCACGAATGATTTCCACCATCGCCACCTCGATGGATGCTCACGGACGCGGTGGGGCGCAGGCTGGATGCAGTCGACGGCTACGTTCCGTTGGCGGCAGCGAGCGCCGCGTCGGAGGCGGCCAGGAATCTCTTGAGGAAAGAAACACGTGATGACCACGAGCACGCTCGACCGTCCTGTCCTCGGCCCGATGATCTCCTGGCCGTGCCCGTCCGGTTTGCGCATCACCCTCCTTGTGGGATCCGGCTGCAGCATGCTCGTCCGCCTGAGCGGCGAACTGGACATCGCCACCGGCCCCGCGGTCAAGAGCGCACTCGACTTCTGCCTCAGCCTCGACCACAGCCACGGCGTGACCCTCGATGCGGCCGACCTCACCTTCATCGACGCGGCCGGTCTGCGCCCCCTGGTCCAGGCCCATGCGCTCAGCAGACGACGCGGCCAGTGGCTGCGCATCGCATCGGTGAGCACCGCGCTGCGCCGGGTGCTGGCCCTGACCCGGCACACCCACCGGCTCCTTGAGTGCACGGCAGCCGGGCGGGGCGACACCGACCAGGTTCTGCCCGGATCGCAGCCGCAGCGCGCCCCCCGGCTCCGGTGATGATGCGGCAGATCAAGGGGCGCAAGGGATGCAGTCCAACCCGTACGTGTATGACGACAACAGCAGGTTCATCGACGGCCCCCAAGCCGCCGTGACCGTGCGCGGCCGGGCCGACGTGCGGCGGTGTGGGCCTCACGCCGGGCCTTGAGGGCAGCCGTGGGACCGCGGCGGAGTCAGACAGCCGGCCTTGCCGACGACACCATCCCTCGTGCGGGCAAGGCCTCACTGTGTACGGAGGCGGCCGTCACCCCTGCCAGGTTCCTCTCATCGTCAGGCCCCGCCGGCGGTGGATCGCGCCCGTTTCCCGGCCGTCGTCACGCGCAGTACCGCGCCCACGCGCCATCCATCCGGCTCGCGGGTCACCTCGATCGTTTCGGCCAGTGCCCCGACGATGGCCAGGCCGCGTCCGTGCTCGACCAGTTCCTGCGGGATGACCAGCCGCTGCGCCGCCAAAGGAGCTCCGGAGTCCGTCACGCACATGTACAGCCAGTCTTCCTGCTGGAGGAGGCGGATGGTCATCTCCGCATGGCCGTAACGGACGGTGTTGGCGGCCAATTCACTGATGACCAGTGCGGCCGTGTCGAGAGCGTCCGCACTCACTCCCCACCGGGTGAGCAGGTCGGTGGTCCAGTGACGGGCGACGCTCACGCTGGCGGGTTCGGCGGGCAGCGCGACCACAGCTGCCCGAGCAGGATCCGACACAGGCGGCGTCATCCGGCGTACGGCGTCCACGGCCAATACGCTCTGGTGAGCTGCAGGATAGGGATAGCGCGGACGGGACAGCATGGCGATCTCCGAGGGTGCCTGCGCGGCGGAGGATCCGTCGACACATAGAGGCCAACCGGCTACGCCCGCACGGGCATGGCCGTGCTTTCGGACCTGTATCCCACCTTTTCGGTCCTGGCTTCGTCGCGGTGAGGCGAGAACGGCCGATGCCGAACTCGGCCGGCGCGCCCCCGCCCACTTATCGGGCCCGGTTTCGCACGGCGTCGTCACTCCCGCACAGTCGGTAGGTGCACGGTGCGGGGGCGCCCAGGCGCCGCTGGAACAGACAGTGAACCGTGGCCCCGAGCGACGCGCCGATCAGCGGGGCGGCCAGATAGACCCACAGCAGCTGGGTGCCACCGGACAGCAGCGCGGGACCCAACTGGCGTGCCGGGTTCGCCGAGCCCCCGCTCAGTTGCCCCAGCACGGTGATGATCAGGGCCGTCACCGTGCCGACGGCGTACGGCAGCCAGCGGCTGATCGCGGGGTGGGCCAGGAAGAACCCCACCATGAGCACCACGAGCGTGAGGCAGCCGGCCTCCGCAACCACCAGCGCGGTTGTGCTCCACGCCGGATTGGGGTGCACGGCGGCATAACGCAGTGAGGGCCGGGAGACCACCGGCCCCCAGCACAGCCGCCCCAGCGCGGTGCCTGCCACAGAACCCGCCAGTTGCGCGACCGCGTAGGCGGGCACGTAACGCCCGGGGAAGGCACCCATCAGCCACAGCGCGACGCTGATCGCGGGATTCATGTGGGCCCCGGAGCAACGCCCCGGCCGGGAGGTGATCAGCACCACGAGGACGATCCCGACCACCACCCCCACGATGGCCGTCGCCGCCCAGGCGCTGTCCACGGCGAGCGGCGAGTCCGGTGACGTCAGCCAGCGGGCAGCAGTGACCACGCAGTACAACAGGACGGACGTCAGTACGAACTCCCAGGCCGCGTCGGCGAGCCCGTGGAGCGGGCGGCGGTCCGAAGGCGCGGTGGCGGAGCCGGTGGCTTCTTCCCGGAGCACCTTTCGACGGTACGTCGCAGGGCGGCGGCACGGGCAGGGAGAGGATCGACCGACCGTCGGCCGGTCATGGCGTGCGGCTATCGGGCGGTGGCAGCGGGCCAGATCTTGCGCACGGTGCTGGTCAGCGCCTGCCCCTGGCGCCGGCCTTGGCGGGCGGAGGCGGGCCGCCGGGCGGGGTCCAGCGGATTGGGGCCGATCGCATACCGGGCGACGGTGTCGGGTGCGATGACCAGGACCTGGCTGTGCGTGCGCAGCAGTGGCACCTCGCCGGCCAGTCCCTCGGATGCGGGGTTGAGGCCGGGGCCGGTGTCGGGTGCGAGGACGACCACCACGTCATGGCCCAGGGCGAGGTCGGCGTTGGTCGCGGAGCGGACGCTGCCGTCGATGTAGCGGCGTCGGGCGACGGTGGCGGGCGGCCATATGCCGGGCACGGCGCAGCTGGCCGCCACGGCGGATGCCAGCGGGACGCCCGAGGTGCCGTCCCACACGGCAAGATCGCCCGTGTGTGCGTCGACCGCCGTGATGAGCAGCCGGCGTGCGGGCCAGGTGTCCACGGGCAGCCGGGCTCGGATGGTGCGCATCCGCTCTCTCTCCGAGACGGTGGGCGCCGCAAGGGCCATGGCACCGATCCGAGCCCTGATCTCCCGCTCGTCGTGGGCACCCTGTATCAGCCGGGTGAGGGTGGCCGCCGTGCCCTGCGGGTCGAAGTCGGCCTTCACCTCCTGGGCGGTGGCGGCGGGCACCAACTGGTCGGCGAGGAGGTAGTGAAGGCCGATGCCGCTGGTGGCCTGGACCGCCACGACCGATCCGGCCGAGGTGCCGACCACCAGGTCGGCGTCCGTAAGGTCCACCCCCGCTTCCTGCAGCGCCTGGAGCACTCCCAGCTCCCAGGCGATGCCCGTCACGCCGCCTCCGCCGAGTACCAGGGCCGTCGACATCAGCGGCCCCCCGCCTGGGAGTGGGGCGCGGCCAGAGCGTGCCGCAGTGCCTGTCCGGCCTGGTTGATCGCCGCCTGGGTGAGGGGAGAGGCCGCCAGTGCGTCCTGCGCGGTGAAGGAATGGATGGCCCCCAGGTAGCGGACCGCGACCGCGGAGACACCTGCCTGCGTGAGCTTGCGGGCGTAGGCCTCGCCCTCGTCGCGCAGCACGTCCGCCTCGGCCGTGATCACCAGGGCGGGCGGCAGCCCGGCCAGCTCAGCTGCGGTGGCCCGCAGTGGTGCGGCGGTCGGTTCGGTGCGCACCGAGTGGTCGGGCGCGTAGTGGTCCCAAAACCACCGCATCTGCGTGCGGGTGAGGAAGAAGCCGTCCGCGAACTGCTCGTAGGACGGCGTGTCGAAGCCGGCGTCCAGCGCCGGGTAGAACAGCACCTGCTGCAGCAGGTGGGGGCCGCCTCGGCGCTTGGCCAGCAGGGCGGCGGCGGTGGCCAGGTTGCCGCCCGCGCTGTCCCCGGCGATCGCCAGCCGGGACCCGTCCAAGCCCAGCTGCCGCCCGTGCTCGGCGATCCAGGCGGTGGCTGCGTAGACCTCTTCGAGCGCGACGGGATAGCGGGCCTCCGGTGAGCGGGTGTACTCCACGAACACCACGGCCACGCCGCCGGCGTGGGCCAGGTCGCGGGTGGTGCGGTCGTAGGAGAAGCGGTCGCCCAGCACCCAGCCGCCGCCGTGGACGTACATCACCGCCGGCAGCACGCCCGAGGAGCCTTCCGGCCGCACGATCCGCACCAGCACCGTGCCACGGCGCCCGATGGGCAGGTGCTGCTCGTGGACGTGGACGGGCTTGAGCACCGCCCGGGCGGCGCGCTGGCCCGCCAGAGCGCCGGCCCGGGCCATGGGGGGCGACTGGCTTTCCGGCGGCGGCGCATCGGCCGCGGCCAGCTGCGCCAGGAAACGCCTGGCATGCGGATCCAGGTCTACGGGCGGGTGGGTGTCCAACGGTTTCTCCATGAGGGGCGCAGGGGCGTCAGGGGCGATGCATCGCGGTGTCGGGGGCGTGATGCTGCGGCGGCGCTGCCGTGGGGTGGGCGGGCAGACGGTCGTCGAAGGACGGGTTGAAGTTCCAGCCCAGCAGGCTGGGCCGCCCGTCGTAGTGGGCCAGACGGCCGAGAGAAGCGGTGCGCAGCACCAGGTGCGCCCCGGCCGCGGCAGACAGGCCGAGCCAGCGGGCGGTCATCAACCGGATGAGGTTGCCGTGCGAGACGAGGACGACGGGTCTGCCGCCCGCCGCGAGGCGGCGGGCACAGTCGAGCACACAGTCCGCCCGGGCGGTCACCTCCGGCAGGCATTCGCCCGTGCACGCCCTCGTGTGCAGGGCGGCATCCCAGATGTCGTGGTGGCACGGTCCGCTCCCGCAGCGCTCGTCCACGGTGTGCCCGTCGGGCAGCTGGTAGCTCCACTCCCGCAGGTCGGGGTTGATGTCCACGCTCAGGCCCGCCAGAGCCGCGGTGCGGCGGGCCCGCAGCGCCGGACTGCACAGCACGTGGGCGTCCCGGTAGGCCTGAAGATGCGGCCGGAGCAAGCCGGCCTCGCGCTTGCCCGCGGCGGTCAGGTCGGGATCGTCGTGCCCGGTGTAGTAGCGGCGGGAGCGGTTCCAGGCCGTCTCCGCGTGCCGGACGAGAATGATCTGCTGCTGGGGCATCTGCCACCATGCCTTTCTCGCGGCCCCGGCGCCCGCCGGCCCGGGAAGGCCGATCGGTGCCGGGGCCGTCTTGCTTGCTAGGGGCCGGTGACGTCCGCGACCGGCTGCTCGACCTGCACCGTGCCCAGGGGCGGCGGGGCGCTCAGCAGCCGGTGGACCGGGCAGCGTTGGGCCACGGCCATGAGCCTGCCTTGCTGCGTGTCGTTCAGGCCGTCCAGAAGGATCTCCCGGACGACGGCCGGCTCGCCGTCCTGCTCCAGCCGCAACCGGACCTGCACATCGCGCAGTGGCCAGGTGTGACGGTCGGCGTACATCCGCACGGTCACAGAGGTGCAGGCGCCCAACGCCGCGAGCAGCACCTCGATGGGGTCGGGCCCCGTGTCGTTGCCGGCGGGGGCGGGTTCGTCGGCGATCAGACGGTGGGGCCCGACGGTGATGAGGCGGGCGAGGTCTGTCGGCTCGGTGACGTGCACCGCGCGGTGGGTCATCTCAGTCCTGCCCGGGAGCCAGGAGCACGGCGGTGCGGCTGTTGTGAGCGATCGCGATGCTGACACTGGGGGAGAACCAGCTGGCGAGACGACTGCGGTGATGCGGGCTGACGACGATCAGGTCGGCGTCGAAGTCCTCGGCGGCCTCCCGTACGGCCTGCGCCACATCGGACACCAGCCCGTCCAGCAACGCGCCGTCGGCCTGGATGCCGGCCTGCCGCAGGGTCGTGACGGCCGAGTTCAGGACCTGGTGGGCGGCTGAGTCGTCCTCCAGGCCGACGACGGTGTCGTACACCACCTCGGAGGTGTCGATGTGCAGCACACGGACCTGTGCGCGGCTCAGGAAGGCCAGTTCGGCGGTGGTGCGGATCGCGCTGTGCGCGGCCGGGCTGCCGTCGACGGCGACCAGGATGCGGTGAAACATGGGGTCTTGCTCCTTGAAGGGGGTGGGGTCAGCGTTCGGCGGCGCTGGGGGTGGCGGGGGCGACGGTCGGCGCCTCCCGGTGGGGGTGCTCAGCGGTCCGCTCGCGCTGGATGAGGGCGACGGCGGCGGAGACGGCGAGCAGCACGACGGACAGCCACAGGCCCTTGGCGATGCCTCCGGAGGAGTCGGACAGCAGCCCGGAGACCAGGGGACCGACGGCCTGGCCGACGCTGAAGGCGACCGTCAGCAGGGCGATGCCCAAGGTCCAGGCGTGTGCGGGCAGCATCCGGCGGGCCAGGACGGTCACGGCGGTGGGCCCGGCCATGAACGTCCCGCCGAAGATGATCGCCGAGGCGATAGCGGCACCCATCCCGTGCCACAGCAGCACGGGCAGCACACCGATCAGCACGACCGCCGAGACCAGCGCGGGGGCCGTGCCGCCGCGCAGCCGGCCGATCACCCGGCCCCACACCAGCAGCGTCGCCGCCGCGGAGGCCACGCCCAGCACGATGAAGAAGGTGCCGGTGCCCCAGACCTTCATGCCCTGGCTGTGCAGCAGGGCGATGACGAAGGTCATGTAGGACACGTAGCCGGCGCCGAACAGCACGTACCAGATGAACAGGGGCGTCAGCGGCTTGAGGCCGGCGCGGCTACCGTGGGCGGTGCCGCTGGTGGCCTGCTCGGGTACCTGGCGTGTGGCCCAGGCGGCCGGTCCGATGGCGAGGAGGGCGAGCAGCCCCATCAGCAGCCACCCGGCCTGCCAGCCGGACACGCCCCAGGCGGTGAGGGCCGCGGGGACGACCACGCCGGAGAGCACCACGCCGATGCCGACGCCGGCCATGTACATCGCGACCAGGGAGGCCGAGCGGGCCTGTTGGCCGCCGTTGTGGATGCGGGAGGCGAGCGCCGAGCCGACCACGAAGGTCACCGCGGTGCTCAGGCCGCCGATGAACCGCAGGACGGTCAGGCCGGCGAAGTTGTCGGTCGCCCCGGAGGCGAGCAGGGTGAGCGCACTGATGGCGATGCCCCACACGAACGCCTTGCGGGAGCCGAAGCGGCGCGACCACCAGGCGGCGGTGGCGGCTCCGATGATGTAGCCCAGCGCGTTGGCGGTGTTCATCCCGCCGGCCGCCGCGTAGCTCCAGTGCAGCTTCTCCCGCATGGCGGGCAGCAGCAGCGCGTAGGCGAACCGGGTGAAGCCCAGTGCCACCACCGGGCCCGCCGCCAACGCCAGCGCGACCAGGAACTCCGGCCGCGGCTTGGCGGCCAGAGACGGTGAGGCGGTCATCGCACACGCTCCCAGGCAGTCGAGTTGATCATCGCAGGGCCTTTCTCGAACGACCGGATGTCAGGATCACGGCGCTTGATCAGCGCCTTCACGGGCCTTCAACCCGTGCTGTGTCAGCCGCCATGTCCGGCCCGCGGGCCGCACTGCCCACGGATCGGGCCATCGCCCGGCCCGCGCGCGGCAGACGGCGGTCACCGGGCCGCCGAGCCCGTCACGGCAGACACACCACCGTTGGGGGCTGGTGGCGGTGAGATGGGCAGCAGGGGCGCGTGCGGCAGGCGCCTGCGCACCAGGCCGAAGAGCCCGCCGCCCACCAGCGGGGCGATCAGATACACCCACAGCCACGCCAGGTCGTGGGAGAACAGCTCTGGCCCGAACTGCCGCGCCGGGTTGAAACTTCCCCCCGTCCATCGGCCGACCAGCAGGATCAGCGCGGCGATCACCGACCCGGCGACCGCCGGCAGCGAGGAGGCCAGGCGCGGTCGGGCCGCCACGAAGGTCACCGCGGCGAGCATCACGGCGGTCGCCGCGGCCTCGGAGGCGAACACCGCTGCCCAGGGGATGTGGTCGGATGCCCGGATGACGGCGTAGCCGACGGCAGGGTGGGCCGTCTGCGCGCCCCACACCAGCCGGCCCACCGCCACCCCCGTGAGGGAACCGGCGAGTTGAGCTGCGGCGTAGGCTGCCGCATCCCGCCCGGGCAGGGCACCCATCAGCCAAAACGCCAGCGAGACGGCCGGGTTCATGTGGCCGCCCGAACGCCGCCCGAACGGCGAGACGATCAGCAGGGCGACGGCGGTCCCGCTGACCACGGCGTCCACGACCAGCCGGCCCTCCTGCGAGGGGACGGCGCGTGCCAGAAGACCCGCGGCACCGAACAGATGCCTGAACAGGGTGACTATCACCAGCAGCAGGATCGCGGTCGCGGCGAACTCGCTCAGCCACGCACGCCAGTTGTGCCGGCCCAGGCTGCGCCGGCTCGGTGTTCCCACAGCATCCTCCTGATCACCGCGTCACCACACGCGTACCGACGGGACACCCGGCCCGGGCTCGTGCCCACCCTCCGGTTGTCTGCACGTCCCGTCCCTGGCCTTGGACGGCCCGCTTCCACGAGGGCACCGGGCCGTCCCGGGCGGGCGGTTGTGCGAGGTCAACCCGCGCCCCGGCCGACCGCATGCCCATGAGCACAGCCATATGACCCACGGATCAGGCCACGGCCGCCCAATGCAGAACGCTTTTGCCCCCGCCGCCTGATGCGTGCCGCGTGACAGCGGCCGGCAGCCACGACGAGTCCGCCCCGGGGCGAAGACGGGCCGCCCACACTGGCGCAGCGCCTTGCACCGCTCTTGCACGGCCGGTGCCCCACCCCCTCGGCCGCGCAGTGCAATCCGGCTGCAACGCCGCCCTCCAGGCTCACCGCACACCCAAGGGCGGCCCGCCGGCCCCGGAAAGAAAGAGCGACACCCATGAGCGACCCCCTCACCCACCTGACCGCGCACGACGTCGCCGTGTGGCTGGACGATCTCGACCGGCGCGCCCTGGAGTCGGGCGAACTGCCCTCACTCATCCACGCCGGGAAAGTCACCGGCATCACCAGCAACCCCACGATCTTCCAAGCGGCCATCGGCGACGGCACAGGTCCCTACCGCGGGCAACTGGAGGAACTGCGGCGCCAAGGCGCAGACGTGGACCAAGCGCTGCAAGCCCTGACGACGCACGACGTGCGCAAGGCCTGTGACCTGCTGCGCCCCACCTACGAGGCCTCCGACGGCATCGAGGGGTATGTGTCCGTGGAAGTCTCCCCACTGGTGGCCCACGACACCGCCGCCACGCTCACCGAGGCATGCCTGCTGCGCCAGCTCGTCGACCGGCCCAACGTCCTGATCAAAGTACCGGCCACGGAGGAAGGGGTGTACGCCATGAGCCTGCTGCTCGCCGAGGGGATCAGCGTCAACATGACGCTGCTGTTCAGCTTGCGCCGCTACCGAGAGGTCATCCACGCCTTCTTCGACGGACTGGAGCGCGCCCGGGCGCAGGGACGCCCCCTTGCCCCGATCGCCTCGGTCGCTTCCTTCTTCGTCTCCCGCGTCGACACGGCCGTCGACGCCCGCCTGGCCCAACAAGGAGGCCCCACCCAGGCCGCCCTGCAGGGACGGGCCGCACTCGCCAACGCCCGCCTGGCATACCACCTGTACGAAAAGGAGTTCTCCACCCGGCGCTGGCAGCGCCTGCACGCCGCGGGCGCCCGCCCGCAGCGACCCCTGTGGGCCTCCACCGCCACCAAGAACCCCCGCTACAGCGACACCCGCTATGTGACCGGGCTGCTCGCACCGGGGACCATCACCACGATGCCCCGCCGCACACTCGACGCGGTGGCAGACCACGCCGCCTTTCCACCCCGGGGAGTGCGCGGCACCTACCGGGACTCCGCCCAGGTCCTGCGCCGGCTCCAGGCCGCCGGCATCGCCTACGACGAGGTCATGGCCGCCCTTGAGAAGGACGGACTGGAGCGCTTCGCTGCCTCCTACACTGCCCTGCGCGCCGTGGTGCACCGCGCGCTGCAGAGCCGGCCCTGAAACGCCCACCGGCGGAACGCGCGGCGCGGGCGGGGGCCGAAAACGAGGGGTTGTCGTCCCGCCGGCCGCTGGCGGGCAGGCGTGCGGTGCGGCGAGGGTGGATATCAGTTGTTGCCCCGCGCCACGAAAGAGCACCACCTGCATGCCGCCCTGCACGACCGCACTCATCCTGGGAGAGCCCGTCCGCCTGCGGCTTATCGGGCCCCTGGAATTGATGGGGGCACAGCCCGACAACCCGCCCGGCCTCCCCAAGGGACGTGCGGTGCTGCTGTTCGCGTTGCTGGCCGCCCACCGCAACCGGGTCGTCGGCAAGGACACCATCATTGAAACGCTCTGGTCCGACCACGCCCCGCCCACCGCCGTGCAGACGGTGGCCTCCCTGGTCAGCCGGCTGCGCAAAGTGGTCGGCACCTGCCTGGAGCGCGTAGGTTCCGGCTACCGGCTCAACACCACGGGCTGGCAGGTCGACATGGACGAGGCAGCCCGCCTGACCCGGGCAGCCGAGCGGCATCTACACGCGGGCGAACCGGTGTTTGCGGACATCGCCGTCCGCCGGGCACTGGGCCTGCTCAGCGCAGGCCGCGCGGTCGAGGAGTTCCAGCCGGCCGACTGGAGCGCAGATCTCGACCGGACCCTGCAGCGGCTGCTGCGCCGTGCCCGCGAAGCGGCCTGGCAGACCGCGGAACACCTGCACGACCACCGGCAGGCCGCGCACCTGGCCGCGGCGGCCGCACACGACGACCCCTACGACGAGCCGGCATGGCGTGCCCTGATGATGGCCCAGTACCGTCTCGGTTCGGCCGGCGCCGCGCTGCACACCTTCAGCCGACTGCGCCGCACCCTGCGCACCGAGTTGGGCACCGACCCCGACCCGCGCACCGCGGCCCTGCACAGCGCCATTCTCCAGGGCCGACCGACCCCCACGCCCGCGCACCCGCGGCCCGCAGCACCGGCCGACGCCTCCCATCAGGACCTCGCCGGCCGGGACGAAGAACTCGACCAACTGCAGGCACAGTGGCGTCAGGCGCTCACCGGCCATCCCACAACCGTCGTCCTGCGCGGCGGGGCCGGAGCCGGCACCTCCGCCCTGCTCTTTGCACTGCGCCGCCACGCCCAACACCACGGCGCAACCGTCCTTGCCGCACGCTGCCCTGGCCCCGAACCCCTCCCGGCCACCCCCGTACTCGAGCAGGCCATCGCGGACTTCTGCCGCACCGCACAGCCCGAAGAGGTCACCCGCGCGGCCGACGGCATCGCACACCGGCTGCAGGCCGTCATGCCGCACCCCGCCATCGACGCGCTCACCGGGCCCGCCGGCCACAGCGACGAGCACACCAGGCTGCCGGCGCACGCGCACCCCGACGCGGCCGCCGTCTTCCTGCGCAGACTGTCCGCCGACCACCCCGTGCTGCTGGCCGTCGACGACGCCCACTGCGCGGACGCGCGCACCCTGCAGACCCTCCACCAGCTGTCCCAGGGTGATGCCGGCCACCGGATGATGGTGGTTCTCGGAGCGCGGGAGGACGGCGCCGACCGCATCGCACGGCACCTTCCCCACGCCACCCAGCTGACCCTTGAACCGCTTGCGCTCCACGCCGTCGCCGAACTGGCCGCCCGCCACGACGTGCCGCACACAGCCCACCGCGTCCACCAACTCACCGCCGGCCGCCCCGCCCTGGTCCTCACGGCCCTCCACGCCGCCCACCAAGGCGCACCCCTGGACGACCCCGACCACCTGCCCGACATACTGATCAACACGGCCCTCGACCTGATCCACCACGTCGGCGAGCCGCTCACACACCTGCTGCGCGCCGCGGCTCTCATCGGCCCCACCTTCCGCTTCGAACAGCTCCTCAAGTCCACCGGCACCGACGGCTGGAAAACAGCCCAACAGATCGAACAGGCCCTGCGCGCTGGCCTCCTCACCGCCGACGACGACGCGCTCACCTTCACCGGCGAGCTGCTCCACATCGCCCTGTACCGGGCGGTGCCCGCCCCCCTGCGCGCCGGCCTTACCGCCTACGTCCGCTCCCGCTGACAGCGGCACCCCCGGCACTACCCACCCGTTCCCTCCAAGTGGGCTGCGGGACTGTGCCCCATCCTGCCCCGCTGGTAGTCCTCGACGGCCTGCCGGATCTCCGCCTCGGTGTTCATCACGAACGGGCCGTAGCGGGCGATCGGCTCCCTCAGCGGAACGCCGCCCAGCAGCAGCACCTCAAAGCGACCGGTGCGGCCGCGCTGATGGGCCCCCGCCTGAACGGTGACGACATCCCCCGCACCGAACACCGTCAGTTGCCCCTCCCTGACGGGACGCCTGTCTGCGCCCACGCTGCCCACACCCTGCAGGACGTAGACCATCGCGCTGAACTGCGGATCCCACCCCGTCCGCAACCGCGCCCGGGGAAGCAGACTCGCGTGTGCATAAACGATCGGGGTGTAGGTCAGGCCCGGTCCCTGATAGCCGCCAAGCCCACCGGCGATCAGGCGTACCAGCGCCCCGCCGTCATCGGAGGCGAGCAGCCGCAGCCTGTCCGCCCGGACGTCCTGGTAGCGCGGTTGCGCCCACTTGCGGGTGCGGGGCAGGTTCACCCATAGCTGGATGCCGTGACTGAGGCCGCCCTTGGCCAGGACCTCCTCGCTGGGAACCTCGTCGTGCAAGATCCCCGACCCTGCGGTCATCCACTGCGTGTCCCCGTCCGATATCACGCCCCCACCCCCGTTGGAATCGTGGTGCACCACCGTGCCGTCGATGACGTAGGTGACCGTTTCGAATCCGCGGTGCGGGTGCCAGGGGGCGCCCTTGGCCTCGTAGGGCTGGTAGACGGTCTCACCGACGTGGTCGAGCAGCAAGAACGGATCCGCGTCGGGCAAAACGGCGCTCGGGAACGGGCGGCGCACCACAAAGCCGGCCCCCTCCCGCTGCTGGGGCGCGGTGACCAGGTGACGGACGGGGCGGTCGGTGGCGGTCGCGGCAGGGCGCGGGAGGCGGGGGAGGACCAGGAGGTCCTCGACGGTTACGGCCGGCATGACGGGTCCTTCGTACGTGCGATGCGGACGGCGTTCGGCGTGACGACGTTCCGCCGGGAGGGGCTACTTGCGTATCTCTGTCGGGAACACCCCCGGCAGGCGGACGGCGTCTCAGAGGCGGCGAGGCCGGGCAGTCGTGGATGCGTCCACCCGACCCACGGGGCCGGCCCTGTCGGCCGTCACCGCCCCGGGACCGTGTACTGCCGAATCTAGCTCGCGGACCTGGCACGGTCGCTGCCCGAAGCGGTCACGCCTGCCACACATCGGGACCTCGTGGCGCGGCCCGGCCGACGCCCCTGCCCACGCGCGGCGAATCCGCCGCGAGAACCACCACCGCGGGACGCTCACCTGTTGGGGGGAGACGCAACCTCGGCCACGCGGCTGAGGCGACCACGGCACGCGCCATCGAGGCTGGATGGTGCGCCGCTTCCCCGTTGACGGCGCCCGCCGCCCGGGCGGAAGACAGGCTGATCATCCGGTCTCCCGCCCAAACGGCGGGCGCGGCGGCGCGTGTGAACCGTGAACCGGACAACCCCTGTACGCGAGAGGTTTCTTCATGCGTCTTCCCCTGCTCGCCGCCACCGTACTGTCAGGTGCCCTGGCGATCCCCGCGACCGTTCCCGCCTTCGCCGACTCGGCCCCTCCTGCGGCCGCCACCACGCACAGTGCCGGCGCTCATCGACCCGGCGCAGCCGATCACACCGCGTGGCGCAAGGCCCTGGACGACCTCGTCACCGCGGGCGTGCCGGGAGTCATCGCCGAAGTACACGACGCCCGCGGCACATGGACCGGCACCAGCGGCAGAGCCGACCTGCACCACCCCCGACTGCCCCCGGCCAACGGCCGCTTCCGCGCAGGAAGCAACACCAAAACATTTGTTGCCACCACCGTGCTGCAGCTCGTGGCAGAGAAGAAGGTGCGCCTTGATGCACCCATCGAGCGCTACCTCCCGCGCTTGGTGCCGAACGGGAAGCACATCACTGTCCGGCAGTTGCTCAGCCACCGCAGCGGACTGTACGACTACACCGACTCGCTGTGGCACGGCGGCCTTTCGGAGCTCTACCGCAATCGCTTTCGCCACTGGGCGCCGCAGGAACTGCTCGACGAAGCCTTCCGGCACACCCCCTACTTCGCCCCGGGCACCTCCGGCCACTACTCCAACACCAACTACATCGTGCTCGGCATGCTGATCGAGAAAGTCACTGGCAAGAGCGCCGAGCAGGAGATCACCGACCGTCTCATCAAACCCCTCGGACTGCACCACACGTCCTTCCCGGACAGCTCCGTCCGCATCCCGGGCCCGCACGCCCACGGCTACCTGCGCATGAACGGCCCGGGCTCCCCGTACACCGACATCACCCAAGAGAGCATGACCTGGGCATCAACGGCCGGCTCCCTCATCTCCACCACCCATGACCTCAACCGCTTCTTCAGCGCACTGATCGGCGGAAAGCTGCTGCCGCCGGCCCTGCTGCGCCAGATGCAGGACGCGCATCCGCTGCAAAACGGTGCGACCGACTACGGGCTCGGCCTCAGCCGCCTGACCGACCCCTCCTACGGCACGGCCTACGGCCACATCGGCAGCGCCCCGGGATACAGCACCTACAGCTTCACCACGGCCGACAACACCCGCCAAGTCACCCTGTCCCTCAATGCCTTGGTCGACTCCCAGAAGCTGAAGACGGTCACGGACAAGGCACTGAAAACGCTGCTGCGTCCTGCCACCACGGCGAAGTAGCAGTCCCGCGGACAAAGAACCGTGCACGGCGCAGAGCCGTTGCACACGACGCGCCGTGCACGGGACGCTCTTCTGCCACACCGTCTCGTACACGACACGACACGACACGACACGGGTCGGGGCGAGCGGGGAGCGCCGGCCGATCACGATGCCGCGCAGCTGCGCCCCGGACCCCGGACACCTCATCGCAGGTGGGCGGGCCCAAGCCGCAAACGACCGGGCCGGCCTCCTGAGCCGCTGTGCCCGCGGATCCAGGTCGCCGTTCGGCTCGGCAGGAAGACGGCCGCGATCCGGTCGGAGGACCTCGAGCAGCCCGGCCGCCAATCCGTGGACTGCAAACGCTGCACAGGCCGCCTCTCCAGCGCCACCGCCGCCGTCCACGGCACGCCCGACCCCGGGGACTTGTTCCCGCACGTTGCCCAACCGGTGCGCATCGATCCAGCAACCCACTGGACCGGCCGCGGAGTTGAAAAACTCCGCGGCCGCCTTGTTGCACCGTCTGCTGCGGCATGCCCGTCGTGTGACCCACAGCCTGGTGGCGGGTTCATGTAGCACGTGGCGGCCGGACATGCGCACAGCTGCCGCGCCCCGTCGCGGCTACACGTCGGGGCGCGGCTCGCACAAGCAGACCAGGACACTCAACGCCGTTCGGAGCGTCCGGCCGAGCCTGTGCACCTCATGCTCGGTCCGTAGGAACGGTTACTTCGCTTTGTGTGGGTTTGTGAAGAAGTTCTGCCAGGCGTCGGTGTCCACCGGGATGTCCTCCATCTTCACGATCTTTCCGTGGCGGATGGTGTAGTACATGGTCACGTCCACCGACTTGACCTCCGGATCCCAGGGGCGGTTCATCCGGATGAACTCGCGCGCGAAGCCGCCCGCGCTGTCGCCCGCCATCGCGGCCACGTCCAGCTTGTACCGGCTGCCGACGGTGGCCATCACCCGCTCACGGAACTTGAGGAAGCCGTCCCATCCCTTGTACACGCCGGAGATGTCGGAGTGCCCAGGGATGCGGACTTCGACGCTGTCCGAGACCATGCGGTGGATCCCCTCGAGGTCTCCGCTCCAAAACGTGTTGTAGAAGGTGCTCAGGAAGCCCGTGTTCCTGGCGGAGACGGCGTGCGCGCCGTCGGGCAGGGAGGGTGCGGGCTGGGAAGGGGCCCGTGTGCCGCGGGGCGTGTCGAGCGACGGCGTCCAGTAAGCGTCGTAGACGTCTTGTTCCTCGGGCATGGTCCATGCCTCCGAGACCCGGCCGTCCTTGATCTTGTACTGCATGGTGAAGCGCAGCGTCCAGATCTTCGCGGGGTCCTTCTTGCGGTTGAGCGTCACGATCTCGCGGGTGAAGGCGGTGTCGCCGTTCACTGCGAAGTGCGGGACCTTCAGTTCGAAGGTGCCGCCGTTGTAGCCGAGGATATGGCTCATGAACTCGCGAAGACCCTCCTTGCCCCAGTACTCCCCGGCGTTGAGGCCCTTCCCCGGCACGTGCATGATGAAGTCGTCGGTGACGAACTTCTGCGCGCCGGGAATGTCGCCCTTGGCGAAGGCGGCGTAGAAGCCCTGAACGAGCTTCACCGTGGCCTGCGAGGCCTGCGGGTTCGCCCCTGCAGAGCCGTCGGCGAGTATGGTCCCGCGCGGCGTGGTCGCCGCCCCGGCGGCCGGTGCGGCGAAGACCGTCGCACCGGCCGCGGCAACGAGGGCGGTGGCCATGGACAATGACGCAAGCTTGCGCATCTCGAACTCCTCGCAGCTGTGCGGACCAAGGTGGCGGGTTCCGGCATGAACCCAATCCGGCAGCAGCCGCAGTGACGTGACTGATCAAACCTTGAACGGGGCGGCCTCTTGCGCCGTGAAGGCGGGCGCACATCACTTCGGCCCGTCCGGTATTGCAGGCGACGCCTGACACCGGTCATGCCCAAATGACCCCGGACTGCAGCATCCCCGCCGCCTTTGCACCGGGTTTGCATCACGGCGCCCCTCGCGGAGCCGGCCGTGGTCTGCAGCGTGCAAGCCGTGTGCAAGGCGGTGCTGGACTCTGGGGGACGAGTCGCCCGGCCCCGCGGCCTGGCCGGCACGAACGGCACAAGTCGGCCGGATCGAGCCTGAGCGGCGCTCGCAGGAAGGGCCGCGGGCCGGGCGACCGGGCAGGTCCCTGATTCACCGCCGCGAACGCTGTTGCTGCCGGCCCGCTCGGGGCGACTGCCCTGCAGGGCCGCACCGCACTGCCCGCGCGGGGCCGACCCTGTGATGAAGGAGAACAGCCATGACCGACGTCCCACCCGCCCGCCCCACTGCGCCGGCGACGGCTGACGCCACCACCGAGCCCTTGGGCGGGTGCCCGGCCTCCTACGCGCAGGATGTCCTACGAGAGGCAGTGGAAGCCGTGGTGGTCGCGGACCGCAGCGGCGTCATCCGGGCATGGAACCCGAGCGCAGCCCGGATGTTCGGATACTCCGCCGCGGAAGCCGTGGGCCGATCGGTGGACCTGATCGTTGCTCAGGAGCTCCGCACAGCCCACTGGGACGGATACAGGCATGCCATCTCCCGAGGCGTGATGGCCGAGCCGGGCAAACTCGCGGCCGCACCAGCCGTACGCAAGGACGGAACGCGCCTGTCAGTCGAATTCCACGCCACGCTCCTGCACGATGACCGCGGGCGTGTGTACGGTGTGGCCGCCGTCCTGCGTGAGGTCACCGCAGACGCGGAATGAGACGAGCACGGCAGCTCGAGCCGGCACATCCTGACCGGCGCCCTCCAGGGTGCGCTTTCCTGCTGACAGCAACCGTGACCCGACAACCGCCGCGATGGCAGCAGGGCGCCCCCGGAAGGGGCCGGCACGGCACGAGAGCATGCAGGAGCCGTCGTGGCCGCACGGCTGGGAGGGCCGCCCAGGACATGGCGTTCGGCGTAGAAGAACCGCACCGCCCGTGGCCACGGCGCGGCCACGAGGCCCGGCGACGCGATCCCTCAGCACATCTGCGGTTGCGCTGGAAGTCGCCTGTGTGGTCGTCCACCCGCGTGGCGCGGTCAGTGACGCAGCCGGAGGGCCTCGCTGCCTGCGTAGCGGGCCTGGTGCCCCAGCTCCGCCTCGATCCGCATGAGCTGGTTGTATTTGGCGGTGCGGTCGGAGCGGGAGAGCGAGCCGGTCTTGATCTGGCCGCATCCGGTGGCGACGGCGAGGTCGGCGATGGTGGTGTCCTCGGTCTCACCGGAGCGGTGGGACATGACGACGGTGTACCCGGCGCGGTGCGCGGTGGCGACGGTGGCCAGGGTCTCGGTGAGGGTCCCGATCTGGTTGACCTTCACCAGGATCGAGTTGGCGATGCCGTCGCAGATGCCAGCGCGCAGGAGCGTGTCGTTGGTGCAGAAGACGTCGTCGCCGGTGAGTTGGCACCGCTCGCCGAGCCGGGCGGTCAGCGTCCGCCAGCCGTCGTGGTCGTCCTCGGCCATCGGGTCCTCGATGGATGCGACGGGGTAGCGGTCGACGAGGGCGGCGAGGTGGTCGGCGTGTTCGGCGGGGGTGCGCCGGACGCCCTCACCGGTGTAGTCGTAGACGCCGTCGTGGAAGAACTCCGAAGCGGCCGGGTCCATGGCGAGGGTGATGTCGGTGCCGGCCTTGTAGCCGGCCTGCTCGATGGCGCGTTGGACGAAGTCGAGTGCTTCCTCGGCGGTGCGCAGGTCGGGAGCGAAACCGCCCTCATCGCCGACGTTGACGCTGTGGCCCGAGGCGAGCAGATCGCTGCGCAGGGTGTGGAAGACCTCCGAGCCCATGCGGACGGCCTCGGCGAAGCTGCCGGCGCCGACCGGGGCGATCATGAACTCCTGGAAGTCGAGCGGATTGTCGGCGTGGGCGCCGCCGTTGACGATGTTCATCATGGGCACCGGCAGCAGGCGGGCGTCCACGCCGCCGACGTAGCGGTACAGCGGCAGCCGGTGGGCGGCCGCGGCGGCCTTGGCGGTGGCCAGGGAGACACCGAGCAGGGCGTTGGCGCCGAGTCGTGACTTGGTGTCGGTGCCGTCCAGTTCGATCATGGTTCGGTCGACGGCCGCCTGGTCCTCGGCCTCGAGTCCGGTCACGGCGTCCGCGATGTGCTCGTTCACGGCGTCCACGGCCCGCTGTACGCCCTTGCCGTGGAAACGGGCGGGGTCGCCGTCGCGGAGTTCCACCGCCTCCCTGGCACCGGTGGAGGCTCCGGACGGGACGGCCGCGCGGCCGAGGGAGCCGTCCTTGAGTTCTACGTCGACCTCGACGGTCGGATTGCCACGGCTGTCGATGATCTCGCGTGCGACGACCCGGCTGATGGCGGTCACGGTGCAGCTCCTCACGCTGGGCCCGCTCGCCGGCGGGCTGTAAGTTCCGTCAAGAAACAAAGTGAGTGTCGAAAGGGAACCTACTATGGGTGCATGAGGATGCACAACGCCGACGAGACCTGCGGTGTCGCCCAGGCCGCTCTGGTGCTCGGGGACTGGTGGAACGTGCTGGTGCTGCGGGAAGTCGCCCGCGGGCATGTCCGCTTCGACGCTCTGGCCGCCGAGATCGGCCTGTCCCGCAAGGTGCTCACCGAGCGGCTCGGGCGACTGGTCGCCCAGGGCGTCCTGCGCCGCTGCCTGTATCAGCGGCGCCCGGTGCGTTATGAGTACCTGTTCACCGATGCCGGCCTCGCCCTGCTGCCGGTGCTGGTCGCGATGCAGGACTGGGGCGATCGGTGGGTGCTGGGCGACGGCAGCCTCACCGCGACGGCCGGCGAGGACGGCGCCGAACACGTACGGGTGCGCGACCTCGTCGGCACCCGTATTCCCGACGGCCTCGAACTGCCCGGCACCCACGGCGAGGACCTGCCCGTCATCCCGTCGGACGCAGCCGCAACCGTACTGTTCACCTACCCCGGGACCGACATCGAGCGGGACGAGCAGATCCCCGGCGCCGCCGGCTGCACCCTGCAGATGCGGCTCTTCCGGGATGCCTGGCCCGACTTCCGGCAGGCAGGCGTGGACGTACGCGCGATCAGCACCCAACCCGTCCACGAACAGACGGAGTTCGCCCGGACGGAGCAGCTTCCCTTCCCGCTCCTGTCCGACGCCGACCACCGACTGGCCGCCGCCCTGCGCCTGCCGACCTTCCGCAGCGCGGGCCGGCTGCGGCCCAAACGCCTGATCCTCGTGGTCGACGCCCAACGCACCGTACGGCACACGCTGTTCCCGGTCCTCGACGTCCCGCACACGCTCACCGAGAGCCTTCGCCTGGCGGCGGAATGCGCCCGGACCGCGTGACGGCACCGCTCAGCCCGCCCATCCCCGACGAAGCCTGGTGAAAGAGGCACCCCGTGAAGGAGACCGCCCACCCGTGAGTGATCCGACCGCATCCCCTCAGACCGTCCACCTCCTGTTCTCCTACGGCACCCTGCAATCGCCCGAGGTACAGCTCTCCCGGTTCGGCCGCCTCCTGGACGGCACCCCGGACGCCTTGCCCGGCCACCGCACCACGACCATCCGGATCAGCGATCCCGCCGTGATCCGGGCCGGCGGCACCGACCGTCATCCGCTGCTCGTCGCCGCCGAGCCGGAGGACGCCGTCGAGGGGCAGGTCTTCGCCGTCAGCGACACCGAACTGGCCGCGGCCGACGCCTACGAGGTCGACGACTACGCCCGCGTCGCAGTGACCCTGCGTTCGGGAAAGCATGCGTGGGTGTACCTGGGTCGCACGGACAGGGCACCCGGCACTTTGGACGTCCCGGATCCCGAAGAGCGCCGCGGCACGGCGGAGGCCGGGGGCGGCACCGAAAGGCCTGCGAGCGTGCGGGAGTGGCTGCGGGGCCTCGAAGTGTTCGCGGGACCGCTGGCGGACTTCGACCCGGCCGGCGCCCCGGCCGAGCCGGTCGACCTGTTCCTGAGCTGGCTGAGGGAGGCCGTCGCGGCGGGCGTGCCCGACGCGCACGCCATGACCCTTTCGACCCTCGCAGAGGACGGCGGCCCGGACGCGCGAGTGCTCATCCTCAAGAACGTGGACGGCGACGGCTGGCAGTTCGCCGTGCACGCCGCCAGCCCCAAGGGGCGCCAACTGGCCCACCGGCCGTACGCGGCACTCACCTTCTACTGGCCCCTGCACGGACGACAGGTCAGAATCCGGGGCGTCGTCGAGCCCGCATCCCCCGAACAGAGCGCTGCCGATCTCCTGGCCCGTGCGCCCTCGGCCCGCGCCGAGGTACTGCTGGGCCGCCAGAGCGAACACCTGGAAGACCTCGAAGACCGCGACCGGGCCTTCAACGCGGCACTGGCACGGATCGAGGCGGAGCCGGCGCTGGTCAGCCAGGAGTGGACGCTCTGCACACTCGTCCCGGCCCGAATCGAGTTCTGGCAGGCGGACAAGGGCCGCCTCCACAACAGGCTGCGCTACGAACGCCCCGACCGCCACAGCGCGTGGGAGCGCCACCTGTTGTGGCCGTAGAGGACCAGGCCGGGAGGCCGCGCTCCGGCCGGATGCGCGGGCTCGCGCACAGGATCAGGGAGTGACCGGCCGGCGCTCCGGGACGAGCCGATGCGTCCAGAAGGCCGGGCCGGCGACGGGGGAGCCTCGCGCCGCAACGCCCCGGTCGAGGCTGCCGGTCTGCACGCTCACCTGGGCCTTGGAACGGGCCGGCCGGTGGGCGCCGAGCCGCGGGAAGCCCCCTGGAAGGCGGAGAGTCTGCCCCGCACATTGGTGACCATGGCGTGCCGGACGCAGAAGCCGACCGCGCTGCGGACCGGATCGATGACGTACGCACCGGTCACTTCCGCCCGCGGGCGGGAGCCGGGGACAGTGCTTTCCGCGCGATTCCCGGGTACGGCGAGCCGAGTCTTCGTACGGGGTGGATCTCGGGGGCCGCGGTGGTCCTGCCGGCGGGCAGGACCACCCGCGGGGGCTCACCGCTGCTGCGCGAACCAGTCGGCGAAGCGGGTCGCGGCGAGCTGCGCGCCGGGGCCGGGGACGAGGGAGTCGTCCTGCAGCTCGGACCCGTAGTACCGGGCGTGCGGGTCCGCGACGACCTTGCGGGGGTCGTTCTGGGAGGTCAGCACGTCACGGACCAGCTCGTCGAAGCGGAACAGGTCCGGGCCGGCGATCTCCACCACGCCGTTGAGGGGCGCGCCGGCCGCGGTGCGGGCGACGGCCGTGGCCACGTCGTCGGAGTAGATGGGCTGGAATTTGACGGGCGCGATGCGCACCGTGTCGCCCTCGGTGCCGGCGTCCGCGATGCCGTTCACGAACTCGAAGAACTGCGTGGCGTGGACGATGGAGTAGGGGATGCCCGACGCCTTGATCAGCTCCTCCTGGGCCAGCTTGGCGCGGAAGTAGCCGTTGTCCGGGAGCCGGTCGGTGCCGACGATGGAGAGCGCGACGTGGTGGGTGACGCCGGCCTCGGCGTTCGCCTTCATAAGGTTGCCGGTGCAGGTGCGGAAGAAGTTCATCACCGCGTCGTCCTCCCACGAGGGGGAGTTGGAGACGTCGATCACGACCTGCGCACCCTGAAGGACCTCGGCCAGGCCCTCACCCGTCAGGGTGTTCACGCCGGTGTTGGGGGAGGCCGCGACGGCCTCGTGCCCGTGCGCGTTGAGCTTGCTGACGACCTTCGAGCCGATGAGCCCGGTTCCGCCGATGACTACGGCCTTCATGAATGGAGTCCTCTCGGGTGTTGTCGTGCGTGGGGCGCACAGGGCGTTGACTCCCCCCACCGGCACCGGTAGGTAGGTGTTCGCCGGTATGACCGAGCGGCGGAGCAGTTTGTGACAGGGGCCCGGCCCGGCGGGCCCCCAGTGCCCCGTCCGGTGCGGCCCGCTGCTGCGAGCTTGCCCTCGGTGCCCGGCAGGTGCTGAGGGTGCAAGACCTTCCGGGCCGCTGGCCCGGAAGGCTGCCTGAGCCTGGAATCCCCACACACGCCCGAAGGCGCCCCGCGAGGGGCGTCCGGCCGCAAGGCCGGTTCGGGACTCCCCGGCCTTCAGGCGGGGGAGGCTTCAATCCTCTCCACGGCTGGGGAGAGACGATACGTAGACTCCCACGCGATGCAGGGAGCAACCGACGGTGGAGGGTCCCGTTCCATGGCGACGTACGTATTGATCCATGCCGCGGCTGTTGATTCGTGGTACTGGGGGCCGCTGGCTGACGAGTTGCGTGACCGGGGCCACGAGGTGGTCGCACCGGACCTGCCATGTGATGAGGAGTCGGCCGGGCTCGCCGAGTACGCGGACGCGGTGGTCGAGGCCATCGGCGACCGGACCGAACTCGTCGTCGTCGCCCACTCGTTCGGCGGTTTTACCGGCCCGCTGGTGTGTGACCGGGTGTCGGCGGACCTGCTGGTCATGCTGCAGGCCCAGGTTCCGGCCCCGGGCGAGTCACCGGGTCAGTGGTGGGACAACACCGGTTACGGGGCGGCCCGGCAGGAATCCGACCGCCGCAGGGGCGTCGCGGAGGGCACAGAAGAAGACGTACTCTCCCTTGTCCTGCATGACACCCCGGCCGCCCTGGCCGCCGAGTTCATGGCGGAGCACCAGCGGAATCAGGCGCCGGCCCCATTCGGGAGGCCATGGCCGCTGGCCACGTGGCCGAAGGTGCCGACCAGGTTCCTGATGTCGTCCGAAGACCGCTTCTTCCCTGCCGAGTTCATGCGATGGATGGTCGCCGAGCGGCTTGGCTTCCAGCCGGACGAGATGCCAGGCGACCACTGCCCCATGCTCGGCCATCCGAAGGAACTGGCCGACCGTCTGGAGGCGTACCGCGCCGCACTGTGATCGACCTGCCCTCAGTCAGGCACAACCAGCCGCCCAGCCTTTCCCTGCTCCGGCGAAGATCACGGCGCTGAGAAAACCGCAGTTGCTGCAACTGCGGTGAACCGGTGCGTGGTGTCAGGACGTCAGGGTCGCTGCCTCCGCCCTGCTGGCCGGACCGTCGCCTTGCCCGGAAAGGCTCACAGGGGGATTAGACCGTGCCGCCGTGGCGTGACACCGCCGGTGCGGCACAGGCTGCGGGGTCAGCCTGCCGTTGCGGTGGCCTGTTCCTTCCTGCGCTGCCGGTAGGCCCGCATGGACGCGCGGGAGGCGCACTTCGGGCCGCAGTAGCCCGCCGAACTGTTGCGCGTCCGGTCGAAGAAGCAGAAGTGGCAAGGTGCGTGACGGCAGGCCCGTAGCCTGTCCCACACGCCCGCGTGGGCGAGTTCGGTGACGCTCGCGAGTACGGTCGCGAACAGCCCGGGGATGCCGGTCTGCGTGCCGGCCAGGCTGGCTCCTGCGGCGGTGACGACTGTGGTGAGGGGATGCCGGGTCGAGATGCCGCGCAGCTGCTCCTCCGCCCGGGCGAGAGCCTCGGGCGTGGTGGTCTTGTCGCCTGCATGCGCCAGCAGCACGGTGATCAGGGCGTCGCGCAGTTCGCGTGCTCTGGCCGCGTCGGCTTCGGTGACGTGGGTGGTCTCCGTGACCAGGCCCTGCTCCTGCAGCCATGTGTGCATGGTGCGGGCGTCCGCGAAGCGCTCGGGGAGCTGCCGGGGTCCCGAGGCGTGCGTGTTGAGGAAACGCAGGAGTGTGTCGGCGGCTGCCGGCTGGGTCAGCGGACTGCGCTCGGTCGCGGATGCGGGCATCGTACGCGCCTCCTTTCGTGGTCAGTCTAGGTCGGTTCCCGTTAGGGGTGAAACCGCTACGGCCTTCATCCCCTTCCGGTCCGGTGAGCTGCGTCACGAAAGCCCGGAATCACGCCAGGCCACATTGTGGGTTAGTGGCTAATCGCTTACGGTCCTCACCATGGAGAGGGGCTGAGCCGCTCCTGGAGCACGGCTCGAAGCCCTCGGCGATCCGGCCGGCACTGGCGTGTGCGCACGGTGCGGCCCCGCCGTCCTCGTCTCCCTGGAACGGTGACCTGCCTGTGCGGCAGCGCACCGCCGTCAATCAAGAAGGAACCCCCCCATGTACATGAAGTTGGAACTGATCATGCTGCCCGTGTCTGACGTCGATCGGGCCAAGGCGTTCTACGAGGAGGCGGGATTCCGTCTGGACCTGGACAAGGCCGTCCATGCGGAGTGGCGCGCGGTGCACCTCACCCCGCCGGGCTCGGAGTGCTCGGTGATGTTCGGTACGGGGCTGACGTCCGCCGAACCGGGCTCCGTCCAGGGCCTGTATCTGGCCGTCCTCGACATCGAGGAGGCCCGTGCGGAGCTGATCGCCCGTGGCGTCGAGGTGAGCGAGGTGTTCCACGACACCGGCGGGCTGCTGTTCCACGGCCATGAGGACGGGGAGATCACCCACCGGCGGGAGGGGCAGGGGCGGCTCGCCGGCCCGCACCCCGACCGCGCCTCCTACGGCTCGTTCGCCACCTTCAGCGACCCGGACGGCAACGGCTGGGTGCTCCAGGAGATCAAGCAGCGCTTCCCCGGGCGCTGACGCCGCCCCTCCCGCAGGCCCGTTTCGACCAGGCCGCCCCGCACCCCATTAAGAGCATGTGCTCGTTTTCAGTGAGAGGGATCCCCGTGAACATGCCCCCCGTGGAGCCATCCAGGCGGGACGACCCCGGCCCGGCACCGGCGTCGCACCGTGCCCGGCGCGGACCGTCCAGGCGCGCCTTCGTCGGCGGCGCGGCCGCCGCGCCGGCCTCTCGCCAGCCGTCGGTCCGCGCGCAGGAACCGGGCTGGCATCCCGAGCACTCTGCGTGATCTCGCCGCCACCGGCGCCTGATGCGCGGCCCGGCCCCCGCCGCTCCTCAGCCCCAGCGGGGACCGATGGCTTCCTGACGGCCGTGGAAGCGGCCACCTCTGCGCGCTGATTGTCGACGCGCGCACGAGGGCGGCGAGATGCCGCCCCGTGCGCGTCCGTCAATGGCGGGCTTGGACCTTCAGGTCGCCGCGGGTCTGTACGCGGATGTGGTCACTGGCGAGCATGGCGTGGGGGAAGCCGAGGTCGATCGCGCTGACCTCGTCCAGGCGCGCCATCTGGGACTGGGTGAGGTCGACCTCGAGGGCTCCCAGGTTCTCCTGCAGCTGTTCGACAGTTCGCGCGCCGATGATGGGCGCGGTCACCCCTGGGTTGTGCAAGGTCCAGGCCAGTCCGACCTGTGCAGGGGTCCGGCCCAGTTCCGCCGCGACCTCCTTGACGACGTCCACGATGGCGAGGTTGCGCTCGGTCACTCCGCCCAGGGCCAGGTTGAAGCTTTTGCGGGCGCTCTCACTCTGGTCGGACGTTGGTGCAGTCAAGTCCTGGCGGCTGTACTTGCCGGTGAGGATCCCACCCGCCAAGGGGGACCACAGCACGGTTCCCAGTCCCAGCTCCTGGGCCATCGGCAGAAGGTCACGCTCCCCGGTGCGTTCCACCAGGTTGTACTCCAGCTGTAGCGCCGTCAATGGCGACCAGCCGCGCAGGTCGGCGATCGTCTGCATGCGTGAGATCTGCCAGGCCGGGGTGTTGGAGATGGCGACGTAGAGGATCTTGCCCTGGCGCACCAGGTCGTCCAGGCCGCGCAGGATCTCCTCCACGGGAGTGGTGGAGTCCCATACGTGCAGGTAGAGCAGGTCGATGTAGTCGGTGTTCAGCTGCCGCAGGCTGGTTTCGACCGCGCCGAACAGGCTCTTTCGGCTGGCGCCACCGGAGTTGGGGTCATCGGGTCGGCGCAGCGTCGTGTACTTGGTCGCCAGGACCAGACTGTCGCGCCGGTTACGGGCGAACTCGCCGAGCATGCGCTCGGAGGTGCCGTTGGTGTAGGTGACCGCGGTGTCGATGAAGTTCCCACCCCGCTCGACGTAGAGGTCGAACAGTTTCCGCGCCTCGTCCTGCTCCGCGCCCCAGCCCCAGTCGTTGCCGAAGGTGGCCGCGCCGAGCGCGAGTGGTGAGACCCGCAGGCCGGAACGTCCCAGCTGCCGGTAGGTGTCGAGCGTGAGCGCCATCGTGTTCTCCTGTGAGGTGTGGTTCCTGGCGTGTGTTGCGTGCGGGCCGGTCGTGGGCCCGTGGATGCTCATCAGGCGCCGAGCCCGTAGCCGCCGGCCACGGTGACGTCCTGGCCGGTGATGTAGCTGGCGGCGTCCGAGGCGAGGAAGGCGACTGCTTCCGCGACCTCCCGGCTGGATCCGAAGCGCTCGAAGGGGATCTTCGCGCGCATGGCGTCCCGGCCCCTCTGGGGCACTCCCAGCTTGTCGAGCAGTGGGGTGTCGGTGGCCCCCGGGCTCACGGCGTTGACGCGAATCCTGCGCGGAGCCAGTTCGAGCGCGAGCGAGGGCACCATCGCCAGCAGCGCGCCGCGTGTCGCCGCCCCCACTGTGGCGCCAGGGCTGCCGCGACGGGATCCGATGCCCACGGTCAGGACGATCGAGCTGCCGTCGTTCATGAGGGGAAGGGCTTTTTGGAGGGTGAAGTACTGGCCCTTGAAGTTGAGGTCGGCGTGCTCGTCGAACGATTCCTCCGTCACATCGGCTACCGGTGCCGGGCGGAATATCCCGGCGTTGAGGAAGAGCAGGTCCAGTGACCCGAACCGCGCCGACACCGTTGACATCAGAGCGTCGGTGTCGGAGAGCACCCGCGCATCGGATCGGACGACGAGCACGTCGTCGGGGAGCTCGGACCGTGCCCGTGCGAGGGAATCAGGATTCTGTCCGGTGACCGCGACCTGGTAGTCGCGGGCGTGCAGCAGCTCGGCCGTCGCTCTGCCGATCCCGGTCGTTCCCCCGGTGATGAGCGCTGTAGGCATGGCAAACCTTTCGTCGCTGAAGCAGTGGGCGAGACGACTTCACAAACGGGGAACTCCCCGATTGTCTCACCGTACACTGAACCGGGGACATCCCCAATTCGCTCCCGAGCCTCATCCGACACTCACGATCGCGAAGGTCATGACACCTCCACGCAGCACCTTGCGCGCCGACGCGCAGCGCAACCGCGAGCAGCTGATCGCCACGGCCGCCGAAGCCTTCGCATCCGGACGCGCGATCTCGCTGGATGCGATCGCCAAGCGCGCGGGAGTGGGGAACGCCACCCTGTACCGGCACTTCCCCACCCGAGAGGATCTGGTCGAAGAGGTCTACCGGGACCAGATCCGCCCCTTGCGCGAAGACGCGCGCACCCTGCTGGCTACCGAGCCGCCCGCGCAGGCCCTCCACGCGTGGATGCTCCGATTCGCCGACTGGGCCGGCGAACGACGCGGCATCTGCGAGGCCCTGGTCGCCATGAGCGCTTCCGGCCGCTTCGGCACCGGACCGGTCTGTGACGAGGTCCAGCAGGTCCTGGCGATGGTGCTCAAGGCCGGCGCCACAGCAGGAGAACTGCGCAGCGACATCGCCCCGACCGACGTAGGCGGCATCCTCGCCGGTTTGCTTTCCGTAGCCGGCGCACCCGAGCAGCGCCCCCAACTAAACCGCATGCTGGACGTCTTCGTCGACGGACTCAGGTCCCGCTAAGCGATACGTCGGTGGTTCGGCGAGGCGTCGGCCTGTGCTGGACGACATGGCTTCCGCCGCGGCGGTCGTGGTACCTCAGACCTTGGTGAGGACCCACGGGATGGTCGCCTACGTTCGGCTCGTTCCCCGCCTCGCGACGACGCCCGAAACGGCTCGTCAGGTGCTCCTGCCGTCCTGACCGCTCAAGAGCCTGGCCGTTCTCCTGGGGCGGGGGCTTGATTCTCGGCTCGGATCATTCGACGCAGGCCGTTCCGCCAACCGCCCTGGCCAACCTGCTCGGCCGCACCCGCGCCTGCATCCTCGGCCACCTCACCCAGTCGACCAGCACGACCGAACTGGCTCAGCGGTTGGAAGTCACTCCCGGCACGGTGAGCCAGCACCTCGGCGTCCTGCACCGCGCCGGACTGGTTACCCGGGCCCGGCACGGACACCTCGTGCTCTACCTGCGCAGCCCCCTCGGCGACCGATTACTGACGTGCCATGGCGAGCCCAGAGGGACCGCGGGACAGGTCTCGAAGTCCTGACTGTCTGCAATCACCTACGGCGACGGGCGGCTGGATCGCGCTCGGCGACGTGCTGGGCGACCGCATCGACGCCGGGGTGGCCATACCGCTCCAGGGACCGTACAGAGGCGTGGCGGGATCGGGCCAGCAGCATCGGAGTGGAGGTGCCGCCCTCGGCGTCGTGTGTGAGCGCGGAGTGCCGCAGCCGGTGCAGGGACCAACCGTTCAGGTTCTCGATGTCCTCGGGCGACGCAAGCGGGTTGGCCAGTAACCGGGTGTTCCCCTCAAAGATCTCCTCAGCCCGCCGGTGGGAGAGCCGGGCGCGGCCGGTCTCCTCGCGCACATCGAGCGCCGGCGTCCCGGCTAGGGCCCTGCGGCTGGTGACGAACAGCGGCCCGCGTTTGCGGCCGGCGATGAGGCGCGGCAACAGCTGGGCGGTGCCGGACTGCCAGTGGATCCACTCCGTCGCCCCACCCTTTGCGATGATCTTCCCGCGCTTGTCCGCCGGATACAGGTCCTCGACGTTCAGGCACAGCACCCCATCGGCGCGGGCTGCCGATTCGTAGAGCATCTTCCAGAACGTCTTCTCCCGCAGAGAGACTTCCAGGCACCACAGGGAGGCGATCTGGTTCTCGGCCAGGGCCTTGGTGCGGTCCGGCGGCGCCGGCCGCCGCTCGATGTCGATCGTCGGATCGCCTTCGATCCATCCCTGCCTCTGCCACCAGCCGATCGCCTTGCGCGCGATGGACAGCTCCCGGTTGACGGCGTCGGCGTCCATTTCGTCCGCCCGCGCGGCGGCCAGCTCGGCCAGCACCTCCGGCAGCGCCGGGTCGTCGATCGCGGCGAGGGGGAACCTGCGGCGGGCCGTTTCGCCCGCCGGGGCGGGAGTCCGGCCCGGACGGCGCAGAAGTATCCCTTTCGCTAGCCTCGCCCGTACTCCGGGGTCAGATCCTGGGTGCCGATCACCGAGAGCAGCTCGAACTGCTCCACGGCCGGGGTGCCGACTGCGGGGGTGAACCACAGCAGCCGCTGACGGCCGTCCTCGCCGAGCAACGACAGGCAGTTGACCTCGATCGTTCCCAGAGTCGGATGGACGATCCGCTTACGGTCGTTGCGTCGCACGGCGACGTCGTGCGCGGCCCACAGTTCGGCGAATTCGGTCGAAGCCTTGATCAGGTCGTCCACCAGGTGGCGGGCCTCCTCGTCCTGGCTGCCGCGGCGGGCCACCGCGGCCCGCAGGTCGGCCGTGAAGGCATGCGCGTGGTAGTCGTGATCGGCCTTCGGGTAGATCCGGCGCTCGGCCGGTTCGGTGAACCAGCGGTAGACCAGGCTCGCCCGCCGCCCTGTATAGGTCGACTCGTCGCCGATCAGCGCACGTGCCAGCGAGTTCTGGACCAGGGCGACGTGCAGATCGGTGACCACCATGGCCGGTGTGTGCGGCATCCGGCTCATCAGGTCGAGCATGCCCGGGTGCACGTGCGATGCGGCGCTTCCCGCAGGCGGCACGGGCCGGCCGGCCAGGTGGTACAGATGGTTGCGCTCGTCGAGGTCGAGCCGCAGCGCGCGGGCGAACGCGGCCAGCATCTGCTCCGACGGCTGCGCCCCGGAGCCCTGCTCCAACTCGGTGTAGTACTCCACCGACGCTCCGGCCAGATGAGCGACCTCATCACGTCGCAGCCCCGGAACCCGGCGCCGTGGACCGCCCGGCAGACCCACATCGGAAGGCCGGATCCGGTCGCGGCGCGACTTGAGGAACGCGCCGAGCTCGTGAAGGTCCATGCCACCAGTCTCGCTGCTGCCGCACCGCTTACCCAGGGGGTGGCAACCCCTGGGTAAGCGCCATCTGCCTCTTTGAGCGTTCGCGACCGACAGTGATGGCGGGCAGCCCACGGCGCTGCCCGCCATCACACAAGCCCTCAAGGAGCCGGACATGCCCTTCGCGAACTTCAAGGTCCCTGCCGGATCCCTCACGCCCGAGCAAACCAGGACCCTCATCGCCCGCACCACGGACCTGTACGCCGAGATCTACGGGGAGGCGGCGCGCCCCACCACCCTGGTCCTCGTCGAGGAGGTCCCCGACGGCGGCTGGGGGATCGCAGGCACCGCCCTGACCCTGTCGATGATCCAGAGCAGGCACGACCAGGGCTGAACCTCCCACCCACCCTCACTTACTGATCATTCAACGAATCGAGTTTTCGTCATGGCTTCCACCCCACCGGCCACGGACCGCCCCGCCAAGATCGCTCTTGTCACGGGAGGCAACCGCGGCCTCGGGCGCTCGGTCGTCGAGTCGCTCGCCACCGCAGGCACCGACATCGTGTTCACCTTCCGCTCCCACGAGGAGGAAGCCAAGGAGGTCGCCGACGCCGTCGCCGCACTGGGCCGCACCGCGGTACCACTGCACCTGGACACCACGCAGCCCCAGACCTTCACCGCGTTCACCGACCGGCTCCGGCAGGCCCTGGAGACAAACTGGGGCCGCGACAGCCTGGACATCCTGGTCAACAACGCCGGCTTCTCCGGAAGCACCGTCCTCGGCGCCACGGACGAGAAGACGATCGACGAACTGTTCGCCGTCCACGTCAAGGGCGTCTACCTGCTCACCCAGGCCCTCGCCGCCGCCGAGGAAGGCGCCGAGCCCCTGCTCGCGGACGGCGGGCGCATCATCAATCTCTCCTCCGGCCTGGCCCGGTTCGTCACCGCCCCCTACGCCGTGTACGGAGCGATGAAGGGCGCGGTGGAGGTCCTCACCCGCTACTGGGCGGTAGAGCTCGGGTCCCGCGGTATTTCGGTGAACACCATCGCCCCGGGCCCTGTGGCGACCGACTTCGCCGACGGCTACCTGCGCGCCAGCCAGGACGTGCAGAAGGCCATGAGCGGCATGACGGCACTGGGGCGCATCGCCCACGCCGACGACATCGGTCCCGCCATCGCCGCCCTGACAAGTGAGGGAACCCACTGGATCACGGGCCAGCGGATCGAGGCCAGCGGAGGCTTCCGGATGTAGCCGGACGCTGCCCCCGGCACAGGGGTCCGGCCGGAGCGCCTTGCCCGGGCGGCAGGAAAACGGCGCGGGCGGGACAGGGCGAGCGGCGTGACGGATCATGCCGGCCCGCGGCAGGACCGGCCCGTCCCGCGCTCTCCACCTCGGCCGGTGGAGGCCCGCTCACCGCGCCGAGGAAGTTCTACGGCGGGGCGGGAACATGTGCCGGGTGCCGGTGGTTATGGAAGGCGTGGTGGTGAGGGGGACAGTGTCCCCGGGCCTCACCTATTGCCCATGAGGACGATCGTTCGGCTGAAGCCTCATGGAGCCTTTCGCCGCGTAGGCGACCGCCCTTCACCACCGCATTACGCTCATCAGCCCCGACCGGCGCCCGTTGCCGGTCGGGGCTGCCCTCGTGCGTGACCGGCGTCAGGCCGACTGCCTTGACTGAGTGTGGACGCGCACGGTCGTTTCGACCTCGACGAGATGTCTGGCCCGCGGCCGGAGCGTCTTGCGATCTGCCGCTCCTGTGGGGGCTGTTGCCGGGGAAGGCAGGCCGATAGCCGGCGGGGGAGGGCACCGTCCGCATGCCGGCGGAAGAACCGCCGCTATCGGGGCGGCCGCACCCGAGTGCGGGGTGCGGCCTTACGCGTTCCGATGTCTCAAGCCATACCCGGTCGCTCTCAGGAAGGAATAAAGGCGCTGCGACGTGCGGGATGGCGCTGTGGAGGACGACGTCACTTCGCCCTTGTTGCCGCAGCGGTGTCCGTCCTGGTCCGCACGCACCCGCCCCGCCCTGAATCCCCTCGAACAGACGGAGCAGGGCTGGAGACCGCTCGGAGTCCATGACCACAGCCGCGGCGGTGACCGGCGCGTCAAGTCCCGATCAGCGGACGAGGCGGATCAGGTCGATGTCGATACCGAAGGGCACCGCCGTCTTCATGCGATCTCGGTGAATACCGGTGGCGACATAGGCGCGGGTGGTTTCGTCCAGCTCGTATGCGTGGATGACAGGGAGGCCGCTTTCCTCCTCGATACGCCAATAGTGGGGAATGCCGGCCTGCGCGTACTTGAACGGCTTCAGCGACCTGTCCCGGTCGGCGGACTCCTCTGAGACCACTTCGATGGCGAGGGCTACCTCGTCGGGGAGGTAGCGCGTACGGTCCGGGTTGTAGGGGACCGTGACAGCCAGGACGTCAGGCTCGGGCCGGGTCTTGGTATTCAACTTGACCGTCATTTCCCGGTCGATCTCGAATCCCTCGGGGGCCTGCTCGTCCAACGCGGTCGTCAGCCGGGTGACGATGCGGGCGTGCCAGGAACGCTGCGGGGACATCATGAAGATCAGCGCTCCATCGATCAGCTCGGTGTGCCGGGGGAGATCGGGTGCGTTGTCGAGGTCATCGGCTTCCCACCCACTCGGCCGAGGGGGCAGCATCCAGGGCGGGAGCGCGTCCCAAGCGGTAGTCATCGTCTCCTCCTTCAGGTGCCCTGGCCAGCTTATCCGTCGGCGCAGTGCAGCCACCGGACAGCGGTGATGGAGGCTGTGACCGAGATACTACGAAGGCCATCGACTGGACCGGATTTGGAGGTCTGGGAATCGGAGGTGTCTGTGCCGTACTGCGGGCCACACTGCATCTGCGGGCAACACGCAGCCGAGCCGACGCGCACACGGCATGCGGTGACAGTTCTTCAAGCGCTCTGCGGAACACGGCAGTTGCAGGCTCGGTTCTCGTGGGAAGCATCCCACGGTGTGTGCCGCGGTCAGCCGATCCGGCGCACGTGAATGATCATGATGTGAGGACCGGGGGCGGGGGAGCGCAGCCGCCGTGACTCGTCATCGGGTTTTCGTCTTTCCCGTTGTCTGGGTCCTCTCGCGCCGGAAGCGGGCGGGTGTTGTGCCCAGATGGGCCCGGAAGGCCCGTGAGAACGCGGACTCGGAGGAGTAGCCGACCTGGCCGGCGACGCTCGCCACGGTCGCGTGGGTGGTGGTGAGCAGTTCCGCTGCGGCCATCAGCCGCGCCCGGGCGAGGAAGGCACCCACGGTCGTCCCGGTGTCCTGGGTGAAGTGGCGCAGGAAGGTGGCGCGGGACATGGCGGCCGCGCGGCTGAGCCGTTCGATCGTCCAGTCGGCCCCTGGATCGTTGAGCATGCTCTCGACGGCCGACGCGATGCGGCCGTCGGCGGCCGCGGTCCACAGGGTGGTCCGCGTGGCGTCGCCTCGCGCGGTCCGCAGCACCATCGCCAGCAGCACGGTGCACAGGGCGGAGAGGACCGCCGCGGTACCCTCGCCCTCGCGTTGCGCCTCACCGCGCATCAGGGCGCTGAGCATCCGCAGCACCTCGTCGCTCTCGGCCGACTGCCCGAAGGAGACGTGCACCGGGTCAGGCAGACTTGCGAACAGCAGCGAGCCCGCGCCGGCGTCGAAGGTGTAGTGCCCGCAGAACAGGTCGATGACGGGCTCGCCGCCGTGCTCGCTGCGCGTGGTCACGAACGCCTCGCCGGCCGTCTCCGCCGTCCCCGTCGGGCCGGCGTCGCCGGCGGTGATCACCCGGTGCGGGGCGCCGCTCGGGATCATCACCACGTCTCCGGGGCGCAGGTCGAGCAGGACCGTGCCCACCTGCAGCCGGCACGCGCCGTCCAGGAGCACATGGAAGGGCGCTTCCAGCTCCCCGTGGGCCGGCACGTTCATCCGGGTGCCGGCCCCGAGCAGGCAGTGCTTGTCGAGGGCGGCCCTGAGGCGGGCCATGCGCAGCAGTCGGCTGACTGAGTCCACGGTGATACTTTCGGGCAGGAAAGCGAGACGGTCGAGTCTATTTGTACCAGCGCAGGGCGCCGCAGACTCGAGGCATGGAGATCACCACAGCGCTCACCACGGATATTCTGGTCGTCGGCTTCGGCAAGGGCGGCAAGACCGCCGCCCGCGTGCTCGCCGACGCCGGCCGCCGAGTGGTCCTGATCGAACAGTCCGCGAACATGTACGGCGGGACCTGCCCGAACGTCGGCTGTGTACCGACCAAGATGCTCGTCCACTACGCCAACACCAAGCGCCTGCAGGACGACGCGCAGCAGTTCTTCGCCCAGTCGGTCGCCGGCGTCCGCGCGCTGACCAGTGCCTTCCGCGCCGGCAACTTCGAGGCGCTGAACGGCAAGGACACCGCGACGGTCATCACCGGTACGGCCCGGTTCGTCGACCCGCACACCGTCGCGGTGGGGGAGGGACGGGACCTCATCACCGTCACCGCCCCCACGATCCTGGTCAACACCGGGTCCGAGCCGGTCATCCCCCCGATTCCCGGCCTCGCGGACAGCTCCCACCTGGTCTCCAGCACAGAGCTCACCCAGACGCAGAACCTGCCCGAGCGTCTCGTCGTCCTGGGAGGCGGCTACCTCGGCCTGGAGTTCGCGGGCATCTACCGGCACTTCGGCACCGAGGTCACCGTCCTCGAAGCAGCCGGCCGGCTCCTGCCGCGGGAGGACGAGGACATCGCCGAGGCCGTCCAGGAGATCCTCACCGGCGACGGCATCCGCGTCATCACCGGCGCCAAGGTCACCGAGGTCCGTGACAGCGGCGCCGTCTCGACGGTGGTGTACGAGAAGGACGGGCGGACGCACACCGTGGAGGCATCCGCGCTGCTGCCCGCCACCGGGCGCCGCCCCGTCACGGACGGCCTCCATCTGGACGCCGCCGGCGTCCACACCGCGCCGAACGGCGCGATCGTGGTGGACGAGTACCTGCGCAGCAGCCAACCGCACATCTACGCACTCGGCGACGTCAACGGCGGCGAGCAGTTCACCTACATCTCCCTGGACGACGCGCGCATCGTCCTGGACCAGCTCCTGGGCGAGGGCAAGCGCACCACCAGCGACCGCAGGGCGGTGCCCCACACCCTGTTCATCACCCCGCCGCTGGCCACCGTGGGACTGAGCGAGAGCCAGGCGCGGGCACAAGGGCTGAACATCACGGTCGCGCGGGAGAAGGTCGCCGACATCGTCGCCATGCCCCGCGCCTACACGGTCGAGGAGACCCGCGGCGTCATGAAGTTCATCGTGGACTCGGACACCGACCTGATCCTCGGGGCCGCGCTGCTCAGCATCGACGCGCAGGAGATCGTCAACACCGTCGCGCTGGCCATGCGGCACCACATCACGGCCACGCAGCTCCGCGACTCGATCTACACCCACCCGAGCTCCACCGAAGCCCTCAACGAGGTCTTCGACAAAGTCCTGCGCTGACCGGCCCGCCCGCGCACCCGGCGGGCGTCCCCTCCAGGCACGGCACACAGTCAGAGGCACCTGCCTCGACCCGGGCACGCCACACCGACGCAAGCCGGAGTGTGTGTGGCGGAGGTCGAGGCGGTGCGGTGCGCGGCGGCACGCGGGCCCATCGCCACAAGGGGGACCACCACCGCTCCGCGAGGGTCTGTTCGCCGGCTGGCGCAGCGCGGATCCCCACCTGCCTGGGATTGGCGCAAGCCGATCAAGGCTGCATGGGTCCGCGGCTCCGACGTATGCGCGAAAAGTCTCCATTGCATGCCGCACTGCCCCTCACGCGGTGTCGACGCGGCTGTCCTTCCACCATGAGGCATCTTGACCACTCGATGAGGCATGGACCCCGTGCAGACGTCGGGAGGAGATTCCAGCCGACGACGGAGATGATGCAGAAGGAAGAAAAAGCCGTCGCCCCATTTGCTGTGCGGCGGGGCCGGCCGATATCCGCGGTCGACGACGTGTGCGCCGACGGCACCGCTGGACGAGGTCGATCAGCCGTCCCCTCTTCCTCAGGAGAAAAGGACCATGCATCAGAAGAACAGGCCTTTCGAACTCGCCGACGTCCAGATGCACACGCGCCGACTCGCCGACGGCGTGTACGCAGTCATGGCGAGCGACGTCGACGACACCGACCACACCGCGACCAACGCCGGTTTCGCCGTGGGTGATTCGGGAGTGCTGGTGGTCGAATCGCTGAGCAACGGCCGTTTGGCGTCCCAGATCATCGGCGAGGTGCGCAAAGCCACCCCGCTGCCCATTCGATTCCTGGTCAACACCAGTTTCCACGGCGACCATTGCTTCGGTAATTTCGTCTTTCCGGCGCAGACGGTGATCATCCATCATGAGGCCACCAAGCGTGTCATCGACGAGCGCTTCGAGCAGGACCGCGCCTTCATGATCGACCTGCTCGGGGCGAACGCCGGCATCGAAGAGGCAGTGGCCCGCTCAGCGGACGTCACGGTCACGGGGTCGTGCTCCCTCGATCTGGGAGGCAAGCATGTGGACATCGAGCACATCGGCTACGCCCAGACCGACGGCGACCTGGTCGTGCGCATACGCGAGGACAACATCGCCTTCGTCGGCAACATGCTGCAGGCGCCGCCCCCGGCATTCCCCTGGCTGTTGGAAGGGCGAGCCGACGAGGCGCTCGTCACCTACCGGCGCCTGCACGACATCCTCGACGACGACACCCTGATCGTGCCGGGTCACGGCCGGACCATGCGCCGTGCCGACATCCTGCATTCCATCGCCTACCTCCAGAAGCTGATCAGTCTGGCGCGGGACGCCCAGGACAACAAACTGCCCGCCGATCAGGCTCGCGAGGCGCTCGCGATGAAGGAATACAGCGACTACAGCATGTACGAATTCATCCACTTCCAGGTCAACATCCCCGCGGTGCTGGGCCCGCAATGAACGGCGAGCGCACCATCCGCGACACTGACGGTCTTCCGATGTATTGATGTGCTCACCTACGTCAAGCTGCCCCTGTCCATCGGGCAGGACCGGCTCCGCCGCCTCCTGGGTCGCATGCCTGTCCACACAGTGAAGAGCCCGGGGCTGGGCTGCAGCGAAACAGTCGCGGGCGGACCTTCGTGGTCGTTCAGGCGCCCGAGCACGAGACCGGCTCCAGGGAATTGCGTGTGCTGTGTGGATGCCCGTGTTGTTCGACGATGCGGGGTGGTCGGGCGGGGACGGGAGGGCATCTCTCGGTCCCTGCCGTTGCCGCCTGGCTCGGGTGGGCCGTGGCAAGTGGGCAATGTCGACGGCAGGGTTGGTAGGTGCAGTTCCCGGTTGCAGGGGGGCATCGTCGAAAGGCCGTCCTGCGCGGTGTTCGTTCCCGCCGACCTGCAAGGTGCGGAAGGGGGCTCAGTCGAGGAGCTCGGCTGATGTGGTCACGACCTCGCTGGGGGTGCGGGCGTGGGGGTGTTCGATGAGGTCGACGTGGTAGCCGTCGTCTTCGAGTGCGGTCACGATGCGCAGGCCGGCTGCTGCTGCGGAGGGGACACGGTCGTGCCGCCCGTGGGAGATGAACACCGTCGGTCTTCCGGCTCTCAGGCCCGGCGGGATGTGGTCGGGGGAGTAGGCCAGGATGCGGGTGAACAGGTCGCCGTTGGCCAGTCCCAGCCCGAGCGCGTAGGAGGCGCCGTCGCAGGACCCGGCGATCGCGATGCGGTCGGGGTCTATGGGGAAGTGGACGTGCACGGTGTTCAGCAGGCGCTGCAGAGCGGCGGCGTCGGGGCCGTAGGTGCCGTCCCGGACAGCGTCCCAGGTCTGTCGGGCGGCGGCGGGGGCCAGGAGCAGGACCCCGCGCCGGTCGGCTTCGAGGCGGAGGAGGGCGAGCATGTCATGGGGCGCGCCGCCGGCTTCGTGGAAGGCGACCAACAGGGGCTGGGGCCCGGGCAGGCGCGGGTTCGGCACGTAGAGCAGGGCGGGCCGGGTGGAGGTGGCCAGTTGGTGGAGCCCAGGCCTCAAGGGCGCGTGGACCCGCAGGGGCGGCTGGAGGTCCAGCACGCCGCGCGAGAGCTGTGACGCGATGGTGCGCACGCTTCCTCCGTAAGGGTCAGTACATCTGTTCTGCGGCGGGCTCTTCGGCGAGCGCGTTCTCGGAGCGGGCCACGACGAGTGCGGGGGACGTCCGGGGGCGCATGGTGCGCAGCAGGACGGGGACGGTGATCAGGGCGAGGGCGGCACCGAGCCAGAGCACGACGTGCAGGGCACTGCTGAAGGCTGCCGTCGCTGCAGGCAGAGTGGTGTGGATACCGCCGTTGAGTTGTTCGGTCACGGTATCGGGGTGGGCCACCTTGCCCGCGAGCTGGGCTGCGGTGATGGTGACGAGGAGCGAGCCGCCAATGGCCGAGGCGGCTGTGTCGCCGGTGAGGCGGAAGGCGTTGTACATGCCGGTGGCCATGCCGGCCTTGGGCAGTTCCACGCTGGAGATGGCGGCGCCGTCCAGGATGGCCAGGGTGGCGCCGTAGCCGACGCCCGTCACCAGCAGAGGGCCGGCCAGTGCGCCGATGCCGATGCCGGGTCCGATCACCGTCAGCCAGGCCATGCCGCCGGCGACGAGCAGCATGGCGGTGATGAGCTGGGCCCGGGTCGACAGCACGCGGTTGATGAGGCCGGCGAACATCGGCATGAGAACCATGGGGGCGGTGAACAGCAGCAGGACCGTGCCGGCGTGCAGTGCGCTGTAGCCCTGGACGGCACTGAAGTACGTGGGCAGCAGCACCAGGAGCGGCAGGAGACTGAAGGCGAGGGCCATCGCGGCGAGGCTGACGCCCATGAAGCGGGCGTGCCGTAGCAGGGACAGATCGAACATGGGCGTCGGGTGCCGCTTCTCGACGGCGTGGAAGACCAGCATCAAAGCGACGGATGCGGCCAGCGAGCCCAGCACGAGGGGGGAGATCCATCCGAAGGCGGGTGCCTGGACCAGGGCGAAGATGAACAAGAACAGGCCGGCGGTGAAGGTGATGGTTCCCGGCCAGTCCAGCCGGTGAGCTGCTGGGTTGCTGGACTCGTTGAGCAGCGGGCGTGCCACGACGGCGACGAGGAGCCCGAGGGCTGCGGGGATGGCGAACACGCCGCGCCAGCCCATGGCGGAGTCCACCGCACCGGAGATGAGCGGGCCGAAGGCCAGTCCCGCTCCGATCGCGGTGCCGAAGATCCCGAAGGCGCGGACCCGGTCGGTGCCGTGGAAGCGGGAGGCGATGAGGGCGGAGCCCGCCGTCAGGGTGGCGCTCGCGCCGATGCCGCCCACGGCCCGCGCAATGTCCAGGACCAGGATCGATCCCGCGAAGGTGCAGACCGCGGCGGCGACGCCGAACACGCTGATGCCTATCAGGAAGATCCGGCGCCGGCCGACGCGGTCGGCGAGGGTGCCGAAGGCCAGCATCAGCGAAGCGAACGTCACGTTGAAGCCGACGACCACCCATTGCAGCGCCTGTGAACTGGGGTGCATCTGTGCGGCCACACCCGGCAGGGCTACGCCCGCCCCGGTGAGGGCCTCGGGGACGTTGAACACCGCGAGGGAGACGATCAGCAGCGTAAGCCACGCAGGACGTTGTTTGGCGCCAGTACGCTTGTGTCGGGATGCATCATTCATAGTTACAGGACTCTACAACAGATGAGGAACCTGTAGCGGAGGGTGTATCGGCTGCTGGATGCCGCGGCTGTGGCGGTCGGGTGCCGGATGGATGAGGCGTAGAGGCGCGTTTCGGGCGGATCGGCACCAGGGGCAGGCGTGCGTGCGCTGCGTCGACTGCCGCATGCGGAGGGTGCGAAAACGTGACCCGCGGTTCCTCCGCTCCAGGAGTGCCTCTGATGCGGCGGGTGCGACCGGCCCGGCGGTGCGCCCTGCGTGCTGGTGGCCACGGGTGCCGGATGCGGCAACCCCGTTGCCGTGCAGGGCGGTCGCTCGCTGTGGCCCACCGGGCGCTGCCCGGCGTGACCTGCATCAACTGGTTCCCAGGAATCTCTTTTGAAAAAGACCCCTGACTCAGGAATGGACGCTCAGCTAAGCCCGTTCATTGGTCTGATGTAGGGTCCTGTTCTCGAAGAGGACGTTGTTTCAGGTGTCGGCCGGCCCTGCGCCGGCGACGTCAGCGTGCAACCAGTGGTTCACGCCAGCGCGAAGGAAAGAATGATCATGGGAATGTCCGGACGTACTGCCCTTGTCACCGGGGCCACTGCAGGGATCGGCCGTGCCGTGGCCGTGCGGCTGGCGCAGGAGGGCGCCGACGTCATCGTCCACGGCCGTGACGCCGAGCGCGGCACCGAAGTGGTCGCGGAGATCGAGGCCGCCGGGGGCAGCGCCCGGTTCCTCAAGGCCGACCTCGGCTCCACCGAGGACGTACTGCGCCTGGCCGAGGAGGCAGGCGAGGTGGACGTGCTGGTGAACAACGCCGGCATCTACAAGTTCCAGTCGACGGCGGAGATGACGCCCGAACTGTTCGACCTCCACATGAACCTCAACACCAAAGCGCCCTACCTGCTGGTACGGAACCTGGTCCCGGGCATGGTCGGGCGGGGCGGCGGCGCGGTGGTGAACATCGGCACCGTGGCCGCTTCGGTGGCCACCAGCTACACCGGCATCTATGCCGCGTCCAAGGCTGCGATCGAGCAGCTCACCCGTGTCTGGGGGGCCGAGTACGCCGCGCAGGGCGTACGTATCAACACCGTGTCCCCCGGCCCGGTGCGCACGCCGGGCACGGATGCCGACCCGGTCACGCTGAAGGCGATCGCCGAGGGTATGTCGGCGATGGGGCGTGTGGGTGAGCCCGAAGAGATCGCTGAGGCCGTCGTCTTCCTCGCCTCCGATCGCGCCAGCTACATCACCGGCGCCACCCTCGAGGTCACCGGCGGACGCCCCGCCATCGGCCCCAAGGCCGGCTGACACCCTCTGTAATCCCCTGGCCCGGGCCGACGTTGTCCCGGGCCAGGGGCTTTCCTCTTCAGTCGCGGTCTGCAGATCACGGCTGTGCCATGCCGCTGCGCCGCCCTCGGGCGATCGCGCAGCAGGGTGCAGACGGTGTGCACGGTCTTGCGGACGGTCCTGGACGGGAAGGGCCTCGACGGTCGGTGCGCTGCGCAGGGCTGCCGTTCCTCACGAGCAGTGTCGACGACTCGGTCTTGGGGAGCGTCGCGAGTACGGCCTCGCGGTGCTCCTGGTGGGGTGAGTCCCGAGTCGAAGGTGCCGCGCTTCGAGGGCGGGCGGCCGCCACGGCGTCGCCGAACCCGCCCCGGACCGACAGCCACCGCGAACCCTCGCCCCCGTGCGCCGCCGCCTGTGCCGATAGGGCGGGGGGGGGAGATTCCTGTCGGGTTGCCGAGATCCTGCCGGCTCCACGGTGCGAGCAGCCTGCTGTGGGTGCGGAGCGTGACGACTGCATCAGAAAGGACGGTCACGGGACCTGGCCTCTTTTAGGTTCCTACATTCATCCAGCGTTACCCTTGTCTCAAAAGTCAAAGAGAGGCAGGCCGATCAGCGATGGCAACGAGGAAGAAGGCTCGCGCGACGTCTGACGCCCCGGCCGCGCCGCTCGTTCCTGCGAGCATGCTGAGTTTTCACCTCAAGCGCGCCGAGCAGACCCTCAGTGCACGCAAGTTCGTCGGGATCAAGGAGCTTGACCTCACCTACCCCCAGTGCACGGCCCTGGGCTTTTTGACCGGCGGGGTCGCGAAGTCCTGCACCCAGCTCGCACGAGAGGCTTTGGTCACCTCGCAGACCATGACCGGGATCATGAAGAACCTGGAGATCAAGGGTTTGGTCGAGCGGCATGCGTCGCCGGATCACGGTCGGGTCATGTTGTTCTCCCTCACCCCGGCGGGTGCTGAGCGTGCGGCAGCCGCCCGTGCCTACGCGGAGGGTGTCGAGCACGGGCTGTGCGAGGCGATGTCCCAAGAGGACTACGCCCAGCTGGCCAAACTCCTGGACCGCGTTGCGGAACTCGCGCCGGACGTCGCCGTCGGCACCGGCGAGTAGAGAGCGGAGCGGAAAGCACGGCCCGACGAAGATCACCACGGCCCCGACGTGCGTGAGTCGGTGGGGCGCAGCGAGCCCGGTCTGGAGTGCAGTTCATCAGTCGCGCGGACAGCCGGGCCCGGCGCCTTCCCGCGACGTTGAACCAGCCGTCGGACCGAGAACCGGGGCCGGCCTGCTGCGAACGCCGGTGGTGCCTGGGGCGGTCAGCCCAGGGCCGCGCATCCGTGAGGGATGCCGGTGACGTCGAAGTCGGCCCATACGGCTTTGCCGCCTGCGGGCTTGGGGTCGACGCCGTATCGGTCGGCGAGGCATGTGACGAGGACGAGACCACGCCCTGATGTCGCTTCCTCGTGCGGGTTTCTTCGTGCGGGACGATAGGGGTCCCTGTCGTGGACCTCGATCCGAAGGGTGCCCTGACGCAAAAGGGCGCGCACCAGGAATTGATCCGTGCCGGGCTGCGTGTGTTCGCAGGCGTTGGCGGCGAGTTCTGCGGCGCAGAGGATGATGTCGAAGGCGCGTTCTGTGATGCCCCAGTGGTGCAGGGCGCAGGCGATGAATCCCCGTGCTCGTCGCACGGAACAGGCTTCGCGCATGAACAGCTGCGCGGCGGGTGTCGGTGAGGGCGTGTACAGGCCGCCGGTGGAGAGGTATTCGGCTGTGGGTGCAGCGGTGTCCGGCGGGGTGCATTGCTCCGCTTTCCTGCTCATTGCAGTCACCTTCGGGTGATGGGTGGTGCTGGGCGGCTCGTCCGCGGTCACCTGGGATTGGGTCAGGGAGCCGTGGTCGCACAGACCGCACGTCGTGAGATCAGTGGGCCTTGGGGCCGATGGCGGGGCGTCCGCCGGTGACCTCGAGGGTGGCGCCGGTGATGTAGCTGGCGCGGTCGGAGGCGAGGAAGACGACGGCCTCGGCGATCTCTTCGGGCTCGCCCACACGCCCCATCGCCGACATACCGGCGGCGATGGCGTTCAAGGTGGCCGTGTCGGCCGCGGTGCCCGGTGTGCGCACCGGGCCGGGGGACACGGTGTTGATACGTACGCCCTGCGCGGCGTACTCGGCCCCCCAGACACGGGTGAGCTGCTCGATCGCAGCCTTGGACGCGGCATAGATGCCGGTGTAGCTGGTGGCCACCGAAGCGGCCACGGTGCCGATGTTCACCACCGCGCCGCCGCCCCGCCCGACCATGCCCGGGACCAGGTTCCGTACCAGCAGGTAGGGCGCTTTGGTGTTGAGGTTCATGTGGAGGTCGAACAGTTCGGGCGTCATCTCCGCCGTCGACTGGAACTTGTAGATGCCGGCGTTGTTCACCAGCACGTCCACCTCGCCTGCCTCCTCGGCCAGGCGCAGTACGTCCTCGGTGGAGCCGAGGTCGGCCTTGAGGAACCGGGCGCTGCCCCCGGCGGCCTCGATCTCCGCGACCACTTCGGTGCCGCGCTCGGCGTCACGGCCGTGGACGATGACGTCGGCGCCCTCCTGCGCCAGCCGCACGGCCACGGCACGGCCGATCCCTGCAGTGGCCCCGGTGACAAGGGCAGTACGTCCGGACATTCCCATTTCATGTCGTCCTTTTCTGGTATCGCAGCCTGTTGTGAGGTCGGACCGTAAAACATCCGGTCTTCGTCGGATCCGCGACTCGCCATCCGTGCCTGGAGCCTGTTGGTTCGTCACCGCGGAGCTCCGGTGATCACGTGAACCCCCGAGGGCCGGCGCCGGGGTGTCACACAGGCGAGGAGCCGGCATCGAGTTCCGCACCTACACCTCCACCACGACGGGGGCAGCGGTCACGCGTGCAGGGGCAGGCATGGTGCGCGAGCCGATCGAAAGCAGAAGAGCCACCGCGGTCTGAAGGCCCACCACGAGGACGAAGGCGGTGAGTACGCCGCCTGCTCTGCTGCCGGCGACGCCGAGATAGAGCGTGCCCAGGGACGCGACGCCAAGTGCCAGGCCGCCCTGCTGCAGGGTGTTGAACACTCCGCCGCCGACACCGGCCAGGTGCGCGGGTACGTCTGCCAGCAGGAGACGGAACAAGGCCCCGAACACCCACGCCTGTCCGAGGCCGACCAGGGCGAGAGCGGGCGCGAGGGCCGGCAGCGGCACACGGGGCCACGCGGTGCTGACCTGGACGATAAGGATGCCCAGGCCGACGGCCTGGGAGACGGCTCCCGCCGCCAGTGTGCGCCGCCCGAAGCGGTCGATCATGCGTGAGACGAACAGCGAGCCGATGAGCAGCGCCAGCGCGAGCGGCAGTATCGTCAGGCCGCTGTGGAGCGCATCTGCCTGCAGGCTGTCCTGCATGGTCAGAGCCATGATGAGCATGAAACCGCCGATGCCCATGAAGAACGGCATGCCGAGCAGGAGACCGCGCTTGACGGAGCGCAGGGCCAAAAGGGACGGCGGCAGCAGGGGCACGACACCGCGGGCTTCGGCACGCCGCTCCACCACGTAGGTCGCCAGGGCAAGAACAGGCGCCGCAGCGAGCAGGACCCAGGTCCAAGCCGCCCAGTGGACATCGCGCCCCTCGGCCAGGGGGATGAGCAGTGCGGTCAGGGTGGCGGTGAACAGCAGGGTCCCGGGCAGGTCGATACCGGCCGGGTGAGCGGAACGGGTGTCGGGGACCAGTCGGGGGATGGCCGCGAGCAGCACGAGTCCGATCGGCACATTGACCAGGAAGATCGGCCGCCATGTCTCGCCCGCGATGTTCGCTGTGACCAGCAGGCCGCCGAACAGCTGGCCGACCGCGATCGCCAAGCCGGCCACCGCGCCGTACAGGCCCAGCGCGCGATGGCGGCGCTTGGGTTCCAGAGCGGTCTGGAACGTGGCCAGGACCTGGGGCACGAGCAGCGCGGATGACGCCCCCTGGGCGAGCCGGGCGACCACCAGCGTGCCGACGCCGGGTGCGAGCCCGCACAGCAGCGAGGTCGCGGTAAAGCCGGACAATCCAAGAAGGAGCATTCTGCGGCGCCCGTGCGAGTCGCCGAGGCGACCGCCGAGGACCTGCAGGGCAGCATAGGCCGTGCCGTAGCCGGCGACGACAAGCTCGAGAGCCGGCTCGGATGCGTGCAGCGTGCTGTCGATGGTGGGCAGGGCGACGTTGACGATGAAGAAATCGACGATCGGCAGGAAGGCGCAGGCCAACAGCACTCCGATCCCGGCATCACCCAGAGCCGGGGCCGTGGCCGTTCGAGGGCTCCACCGCTTCATACAACCGTCCTCCTGTACGTACCGTTCATTTGAACGGGGCGTACAGGTGAACGCGGCGTACAGTGGATTTATGCCTGCGACGAAAACCACAGCCCGCGGCCGGGTCCGGGACGAGACCAAACGAGCGGCGATCCTCTCCGCCGCCCTGCAGATCGTCGAGACCGACGGACTCGGCAAACTCACCATGGAAGGCATCGCCAACCGGGCCGGCGTCAGCAAGGTCACCGTCTACCGCTGGTGGTCGCACCCCGGCGAGGTACTCGTCGACAGCCTCCTGAACGTCGTCGAACCCTCGCTCACCTGGCAGGACACGGGAGACTTCGTCCACGACTGGGGGCGCCAGCTCAACGCCGTCGTGCGCTTCCTCAACGGCCCCCACGGCGCCGTCGCCCGTGCAGTCATGGGAGCGGCCCAAGCTGACGAAGGTGTGCGCGAGGCGTACCTCACCCGCTTCCACCAGCCGCGACGCGTCGACATCAAAGCCCACGTCGACGAAGCCATCCGCACCGGACAACTCGACCCGGAAACCGACGCCGACACGTTGATAGACCTGGTCTACGGCGCCCTCTACTACCGGCTTCTCATCGGCCACCTACCCCTCACCCAACGCCGGACCAAGCAGATCCTGACCACGGCCCTCCACGGCGCGATCTCCCGCCGGTAGCAGAATCCAGAGGGATAGGGACAACTCCGCGTGACGCTTGAGGTAGCCGGCCTTGTCGCGGCCGGCGTTACAGCGTGGCCGTACCGCCGTACGACCTCCGGCCTGCCGCGGCGGGGGCGCAGAGCGCGCGCCGGTCGCCACCAGGTCCGAGCGTGAGCCACCGATGATGACCGGCCATGGACTGTGTCCGTGCTCACGGTCCGGTGACGGGGGAGACGGGGGTCTGTTCGCGTAGGCACCAGGCGAGCGCGGCCGGCCATGGACCGTATCCGTCTGCGGGGGTGATGTGGCCGGCGGCGGGCAGGACGTCGCAGTCCAGATCGAGCCCGGCGCTCCACGCGCGTGGGTCGGCGGGCGCGTAGGGATCGGTCGCCGAGACGACCACATGCGGCGGTGTGGTCGACGCGGCGGCGAGAAACTCACGGTCGATGCGATCGAGCCTGAACTCTTCATTGCCGTTGGCCACGGTGAACGCTTGGTCACCGAGCGGGGACACCAGCAGCACCCGGGTGACACGCAGGTCCTCGGGCAGGGTCTGGGCGGCGTGCAGCCACAGGGCGCAGCCGAGAGAGTGGCACACCACGACGCGTTCCTGGTCGCCGAGTTGGGCCAGCTCGGCGTGCAGGAGATCGATCCATTCGCTCATCGACGGCTGCTCGGGTGAGGGAAACTGCGGATAGAGCACCTGCTCGCCCCGCTGACGCAGGGCCTCGGTCAACCACCACAGCCAGTGTTGCCGCGGACGACGGTGCTGCACGCCGTGCACCATCAGGAAGCGCCGCGCCGGCGGAAGTGAGCTGGGCATCTCGGCCACCTGTTTCCTTCGTCCCGAACTTGATCTACAGGCTGCCGCCAACTGTAAGGCCACTATGCAGATGATCTTCCGAACGGAACCGGCGGAGACCGCCTGAAGCCGGGCGACACCTGACAGGTGGGAATCCCCCCAACCGTCGTGCATGTCCCGGCAGTCCATCTCGCCCGACAGCTACGTCCTCGACACTTTCCGGCCCGCAAGACAGGGCGGGCAACAGGATCACTGACCCGGACGAACGGCGGGGCGTCCCGGCCCGGGTACGCAACGGCCGCTTCGACCGACGCCCCTTCACCACTTGCCAGTTGGTCAGCCAACAGGACTGGGCCCACACGCGTTGACTCTGGAGGTCTTGCACCCCGGGGCCTCAACTCGACTGGGCGATCAGCTTCCTGATCGCCCTGGCTGCTGATCAACACAGCAGTTGTTCCTGTCGAGAGGTCAGTTCAGGACCGACCGCTTCCTTGAGGACGCACCCACCCGGGATCCAGGTGCGGCCCCAACGGGTTCCGATGTTTCCATTCCTCCCCCGCCGATTTCAGGAAGGGATAAAGCCACCATGATCCGCCGCTCCGACGGGCACCGGCGCAGCCGGGAAGGCACAGAACGCCCCACCTGACCGGCATGAGCGCCGGCGACCACGCCGCCCCTGAGACGCCTCCGACAGAGCGCGTGCCGGAGCCGTGCCGGTGTCGTTGCGGTCGGCGTGGGGCGAGGCGATCTCTCGGACCGGGAGTGGGCGGAGCGGCGAGACGGTCGCATCACACGAGGCGCTGGACTCGCTGCCCCACGACGAACCCGACACACGCCCCGGCGGAGAGACGCCCATGGAGCAGCGAGGACGCCGACGCACACCAGCAGCGCACCCCGAAAAGAACCTTTGCGGGAAGACCGGGCGCCGTCGCTCGCCGCGTATCGGCCTACCGGCCTCGTGGCGGCTGCTCATGGTGCCGGCGACCGCCCCCGTTGAGCGGCCTTCAGGGCACGCTAGCCTCTCCCATGCCGGCGCGCCGTCGCAGCAGGATCCACGGACCGCACAGGGATGTGAGAGCGGGATACGAGCAGAAGGGTTCGGGCCCCATGACTGAGCGTGCCGTCGTGCGCCGGATCGGCGCCGCCGTCGTGTCCCTGGCCGCGCTCGGGACCGCGGCGGGGCAGGGGTGGGCGCAACCCGAGCCCGCGCCGGTGGATCAGACTGCTGTGCGTGCCGCGATGGCCACGGTGACCGCCCAAGGCAGTGTCCAGGGGGAAACGGGCGGATGGCGGCCCACCAGCCACCGGAACCAGCCGCCGCAACGGCCCCGGACCGCCGCCCTTCGCGTGTTGCCCACTACCGCACCGCACGGCGTCGACCCGGTACGTCGTGGCACGGCTCTTTTCGCCGGTGTATCCGGGCCGCCTCCGCCGGCCGACTACGCTCCTGTCACCGAAACGGTCCAGGGCAGGGTAGGGGACACCGTCGTGGTCCGGTTCGGTGTGGCGAACCTGGGCCCCGGTACCCCGGACGGCGAAGCCCTCGGATCTTTCGCGATGGTGCCCCCGGCCGGGACCACGGTCACGTCCATTCCCTGGGAAGGGGACGACGACGACCGGAGGTACTCATGCCTGCCACCGCAGGACAAGGACAACTACTTCTTCCTGTGCGACCTCTCGCAGCGGAGTGCCCCAGAGCCCGGATCCCCCATCACCATCGGTTTCCACATCCGCATCGACAAGCGGATTCCCGGCGCCGAGGGCTCCCTCACCGTGTACGGTCCGAACGACCCCGTGCCCGGCAACGACCGCGACGTGATCCCCGTCGAGGCCGCACCTGCGCCGCTGTGGCGGTGGCAGAACCCGCTCTGGCGCTGGCAGCATTGGGTGCTGGCGGCTGGAGTGCTGGCCTTTGTGGCTTCAGCGGGCAGGTGGTTCGTCAAGAGCCGGCGGGACAGGTCCTAGCGCCGCCCCCCGGCCCGTCTCCTCGGCGGCGTTCGTGGCGGGGGCCGCGCATCGTGGCAAGGCGAGCAGGGGTGGCACCGTGATCGGGGTGGTTGACGCGGTGCCGCGACCAGCACGAAGGGCCGGCACCTGAGGATCACCGCAGGCTCCGCCCAGCCCTCCCACGGCGCGCTGACCTCCCGGATACGGTGTCCCCGACCTTAAGGGCCAAGGATTTTTTGTCCGCCTGTCGATCCGCGTCTGCCTCGTTCGACCTTGAGGTGAGAGGGCCGAGAGAGGGCCCTTCTACCAAGGAGATTGAAGATGGCGAAGTACATGCTCATCATGCGAGGCACGGACGAATCCGTCGCGAAGATGATGGCCACGCCCTTCGAGGACATGCTCGAGACGGTGGGCCGCTTCAACGAGGAGTTGATCCGCGCCGGCGTGCTCGTGGCCGCCGAGGGCCTGGACGACCCTGCGCAGGGTGTGGTGGTCGACTTCAGTGGCGAGACGCCGGTGGTCACCGATGGTCCGTACGGTGAGACGAAGGAGCTGTTCGGTGGCTTCTACGTGATCGACGTGGCATCGAAGGAGGAGGCCGTCGAGTGGGCCAAGCGGCTCCCGGCGGTCGCCGGCTCGAAGTGCGAGATCCGCCGCGTTCCGGGCATCGACGAATTCCCGCAGGACAACGAGTGGATCATCAAGGAGCGGGCATGGCGCGAGAGGACCGGCCAGCTGTGACGCCCGAGGCCGCCGGCGGCCCGCCGAGCGCCGAGTCGGCACGGCGGGCCGTCGAGGCCGTCTGGCGGATCGAGTCCGCACGGATCGTAGCCGCGCTGGCCCGCTACACCGGGGACTTCGAGCTCGCCGAGGACGTCGCGCAGGAGGCGGTGACGCAGGCGCTGGTCACCTGGTCGCGCGACGGCACTCCGACGCACCCGGTGAGCTGGCTGCTGGCGACCGCGCGCCGACGCGCCATCGACAGCTTCCGCCGCCGGTCGGCACTCGACGCGCGGTACGCCATACTCGCAAGCCGGCTCACCGAGGGCGACCTGAGCTCAGGCGTGGTGGACCCGCCGGGCCGGTCGCAGGACCCGCCGTGGGATCCCGACCGGATCGACGACGACGTCCTCGCGCTGATGTTCATCTCCTGCCACCCGGTGCTCTCGCCCGAGGCCCGCGTGGCCCTGACGCTGCGAGTGGTCGGCGGCCTGTCCAGCGAGGAGATCGCCCGGGCGTTCCTGGTGCCCACACCGACGATTCAGGCACGGATCACGCGGGCGAAGAAGACCATCGCCGCGGTCGGAGTGCCGTTCGAGCTGCCGCCGGCACAGCAACGGCACAAGCGGCTCGGAGGTGTGTTGAGCGCGCTGTACGTGATCTTCACCGAGGGCTCGACGGCGACGACCGGTGACCGTCTGCTGCGCCCCGACCTGGCGTACGAGGCCATCCGACTGGCCCGGATGCTGGCCGCGTTGCAGCCCGACGACCCGGAAGTGCACGGGCTGCTTGCCCTCTTCGAACTCACCGCCGCACGCTTTCCCGCACGCACCGGCCCGGATGGCGAGGCAGTGCTCCTGGAGGATCAGGATCGGCGCCTGTGGGACCGGTCGGCGATCCGTCGTGGTTCGGCCGCGCTCGGCCGTTCCTCGGCCCTCGGCCGCGGCCTGGGACCCTACGGTCTGCAGGCGTCGATCGCTATGTGCCATGCGTCGGCGTCCTCGGTGCAGGAGACGGACTGGGAGCGCATCGTGCTCCTGTACGAGGCGCTCTGCCGCCTTGCACCCTCACCCGTCGTCGAGCTCAACCGGGCCGTCGCCATCGCGATGGCTGAAGGCCCGCAGCGGGCGCTGCCCGTGGTGGACGAACTGACTGCCTCCGGCCGCCTGTCGGGCTCGCACCTGCTCCCGAGCGTGCGTGGCGAGTTGCTCATCCGGCTCGGCCGGACTGCTGAGGCACGGACCGAGCTGGAACTCGCCGCCCGCCTGTGCCGCAACACCCGTGAACGATCAGTCCTGCTGCGCAAGGCCGTTGCGCTGGAGTGACACCGGGTGCAGCCCGGCGAGCAGCCGCCAGGCGGAGCCCGCCCCTCGCTGCCTGCTGGCGGGCGTGGACACACTGGTGACTTCGGCGATCGCCTGCGGGGAAGGCTTGAAGCAGCGATGTTCGGTGAGCTGTCCCATCACCCGGGCGCGCCCGAGGGAGCCTCGGTACGGCGCCGGGGTCGGGCAGCCAGGTACAACCCTGGGCGAGAAGGGTCTGTGAACCGACGGCGCTTGGGAGTCGACGACGACTCATGGCCCCTGTGTGTTGGTCGCACCCGATGGGCAACGCAGCCGGCAGCCCGCGCCGTCCCCGCCTCGGGCGTGGTGTATCGCAAGGGCGCCCTGGTCCCGAGTGGAGACCAGGGCTTTGACCGACGATCGGCGTCACCCCTGCGCCGGGGTGTCCAGGGAGCAGGGCCCGTTCATGCGGCGGGGGTGAGTTCTGCGCGGCCGAACAACAGCGCGTACCCGCAGGGGAGTTGGCGCAGGATGCGGGTGAGGAGGTCGGGCCCGGCCAGGGCTGCCACCGCACACAGGACCGAGCCGGTGTCCCAGCGAGTGGTGGCCACGGTGGCGCCGGTGCGATCAGCGAGGTCCTTGACGAAGTCGAAGCCGGTGAGGGGCTGGATGTCGGGAATCTGCCCGGTAAGGGTCTGTGCGGCTTCATGGGGCAGGCGGGCGGCCAGCTCGACGCGTTCGTCGCCCGTCAGCTGACGCCCAAGGCCTGCAAGGACCAGGCGGACGGCTTCCTCGGCCCGTTTCCGCGTCGGGTAGGCGCCTTCGTAGCGGACCTTCTCCAGCAGCTGCTCGTACGTCATCGCGGACAGGTGCTGGAAGGGCGCACGCCTGTCGGACATCGCGGTACTTGCCTTTCTGTTCGGTCCGGTGCCGGTGCGCGGACACCAGGGAGTGGCGTGGTCAGGTGGGCTGGGGGCGGCCGAACAGCAGGTCGTAGCCGCCGGGGAGCTGGAGCAGGATCTGTGCCAGCAGGTCGTCGCCGACAGCGTCGGCGACCGTGCTGAGGACGGCGCTGACGTCCCAGGTCGCGGTCTGTTCGGTGGCTCCTTCGATCCAGGCCGCCGTCGCGCGTACGAAGCGCTCCGGTGAAAGGGGTTCGGCGCTTTGCAGCGGGTTGAGCAGGATCAGGGCGAAGTCTTCCGGCAGGCGAGCCGCGAGCTGGGCGCGTACTTCACCGACGAGATGGGCGCCCAGCAGCGCGAGGACCACGCGGGACGCGCGTTCCGCCTCCTGCCGGTTGTCGTACTTGCCGCGTTCTTGGACGTAGTCGAGGAACGCTTCCCATCGCAGGCTCACGTCGGCCGCCCCCCTTCGTTCGGTTCGGTGGGTGCGGAGGACGGGGTGAAGGGGAAGATCAGGTGCCCGTCCTCCGCCGCCGTTCGACCCGTGTCGGCCGGTTCAGCCGGAGATCTCCTTGCGGTCGGAGCCCCCGCCGATGGTGATCTTGCGGGGCTTGGCACGCTCGGCGATCGGGATGCGCAGGGTGAGCACCCCCGCTTCGTAGTCGGCCTTGATGCGGTCGGTGTCCAGCGTGTCCGCCAGCACGATCTGGCGGGAGAAGACACCCAGCGGTCGCTCCGACAGTTCCATCTGCACGTCGTCGGCCTTCGCCACGGGTCGGCGTTCGGCCTTGACGGTCAGCATGTTCCGTTCGACGTCGATGTCGATCGCCTCCGCGCTGACGCCGGGGAGGTCGAAGGCCACCACGTACTTGTCACCCTCGCGGTAGGCGTCCATCGCCATCGCGGCCGGCCGTGACCAGGTGCCCGGTCCCAGCAGTTGCTGCGTCAGCCGGTCGAGCTCACGGAAGGGGTCAGTGCGCATCAACATCGTGAAACACCTCCAGCAGGTTCAGGCAGTTGCTGCCAATGCGCCTCACTGACACCGTTGTAACATGTCATCCATTGGATGACAAACATGGTGTCGTCCACACGATGACAGTCGACGAAGGAGGTGCCATGACACCAGCCGACCAGCCGCCCTCTTCCCGCGCCGGCGCCCAGAGCCCGGCGTCGTTCCTCGCCGCCGCCTCGGCCCTTCAAGCCATAGACGAGGCCCTGCGCGGCGCCCATCTGGAGACCCCCGACGCCTCCGACCTCGGCCTCGGCCCGGAACAGGCCCTCGCCTGCCTCCTGCTGCTGCGGCAGGTACGCGAGCAGCTCGCCGGATGGGAGAGCGGCCTGATCGAAACCGCCCGTGACGCGGGAGCAAGCTGGGCCGACCTCGCCCACCCCCTCGGCGTCGCCAGCCGCCAGGCCGCCGAACGACGCTACCTACGCAACCGGCCCGGGCCCGCCGGAACCACCGGCGAACAGCGCGTCCAGGCCACTCGCGAACATCGCGCCGCCCAACGCACCGCCGCCACCTGGGCCCGCCGCAACGCCGCCGACCTGCGCCGCATCGCCGGCCAGATCACCGCCCTCACCGACCTGCCCACCGCCGCCCGTCGCCCGCTCAGCCAACTCCATGCGGCCCTCGCCCACGACGACCCGGCCGATCTGCTCCACCCGCTCGAAGCCGCCCGCCCCCATCTGACAGCTGCCCACCCCGACCTCGCCGCCCAACTCGACGCCCTCACGGGCCCCGCCACGCCTCCATCCACCCCCGGCTGACCACACGGCACCACCGACTCACCCGCGCAAGCTGTCGGTATGCCGGCCATCCGGCGGCCTGTCAGTGCAGGTCGCAGCCAGAGCACGGATCTGCCGAATGCAGAAAACCGCGCCAGAATGCAGATATGAGCGTGCTGACCATCCGGGACGTGCCCGAAGATCAGATTCGTGTGCTCAAAACCCGTGCCGCCCAGGCCGGGAAGTCCCTCCAGGCGTACATGCACGAGTTGATCGCTGCAGAAACCGCCAAGCCGACCATGAACGAAATGGCTGCACGACTGGAGCGCGAGGCCGCCGCAAAGTACGCCACTGACGACGTGCTGGCAGCGATCGACGAGGGCAGGCTGGGCTGTTGATCGCCATCGACACGCTCGGGGTCAACCTGAGCCATCACCGCGCCACCGGTAGTGCCGTCCCTGGGGGGGTACCGCCATCCCGGGAGGCGGTTGGCGCGCACCGGGCAAAGGTCATAGCAAGGCTGCCGCCTGTATCTGCAGGGGATGGAATGCATCTTGCGATCGCCCGAGTTGGGCCGCCCGCCGGTGCAGATGATCACCACACGGACGGCCACCATGCTTCGGCGAAGCGCGCACAGCAAGCGCCACTGTCGAGGCGCCGCCTCCAGGGGCAGGCGGGTGCCAAGTTCGCGGCCGGGAGCTCAGGACAGCGAAGACACCGCGGGCGGCACGGTGGTGAGCTCGGCGTCCTCCCAGGCGAATCCGTCCGGGTCGGTGAAGGCGCCGGCAGTGCTGCCCAAGACGACGCGGTGGGAGCCGGCGCCGTCGGCGGGGACGCCGAGGTCCTTGGCCAGACCGCCCCGCTTGTACAGGGCCAGCTTGACCGGGTGGGAGTCGCCGGCGGCGAACTCGGCGTACTTGCCGCCGAAGCTCCTGGCCACGCTCAGGCCCCGGCCGACATAGAACTGCTTGCTGGCCTTCACGTCCTCGACACCGAGCAGGAGAACGACCTCGTCGATCTCGCGGGTGGCCGGCCCGGTGTCCTTCTTCGCCGAGGTCGCCACCTTCCAGATCGTTCCGTCCGGAGCCTGGACGACGCCGCCGTAGCCCCACAGCGATTTCGCGCCGGGCTTGAGCACCGTGGCCCCTGCGTTCACGGCGGCACCGAGGAAGCTGTCGACGGTGGCCGGCCCGGCCACCGTGAGCGCCAGGGTGAAGCCGCGGAACCCGCTGGAGTGCGCCTCGGACGCACGCAGGCGCAGGTGTGTGTCCACTCCGAAGGCGGTGTAGAAGCGGTGGGCGGCATCGGGATCGACCACCTCGAGGGTGACGGATGCAAGGGACATGGTGGTGGGTGCGGTGGTTGCCATGGCCATCACGCTAGGCGCTGCTCGGCGTCCGGGGCTTCTCGATTCCTGACCGGTCTGACCACCTGCTTCGCCACGCACGCCGGCATCCCCTCCACCGTGAGCGCAGGCCCCCCGCCACCGGCCGTACGCGCGGCATCGGCGCGGTCGGCCGCCGTGTCCGCCACGCGGCGACGGAAGGCCCCCGGGGGCATACCGACCAGTTCGGTGAAGCGGGTGGTGAACGTGCCCAGCGACGCGCAGCCGACCGCGAAGCAGACCTCCGTGACGCTGAGGTCGCCACGCCGCAGCAGGGCCGTCGCGCGCTCGATGCGACGCGTCATCAGGTACGCGTACGGCGACTCGCCGTATGCGGCCCGGAACTGCCGGCTGAGGTGACCAGCGGACATGCTCACACCGCGGGCGAGCGCCTCCACGTTCAGCGGCTGCGCGTACTCCCTGTCGATGCGGTCACGGACACGACGCAACCGCGCGAAATCGGCCAGCCGCTGCGCCTGGACGCGTGCACGCCGCCACTCGGGCCGACACATAGGATCACTCCCCATTCTTTCCTCTTCCCGCGACGCCTGCGCTTGCCTGGGGATGCCTGCCGAGGCAGGCATCCCCAGGCACAGGGTGATGAGGGCCGGCCCTGTCGGGCCGACCAGTTGCTTGAGCTTGTCCGGCTCAGCGAAGCTCCTGGATACGGACCAGGTTGCCCGCGGGGTCGCGGAAGGCGCAGTCACGGATGCCGTACGGCTGCTCGGTCGGCTCCTGTACGACCTCGGTGTCACCGGCCTGCACCTTCTCGAACGTGGCGTCGAGGTCCGGGGTGGCCAGCAGGATCCACCCGTAGGTGCCCTTGGCCATCATCTCGGTGATGGTGCGGCGCTCGTCCTCGGTCACCCCGGGATCGGCGGCCGGCGGGGCCAGGAGGATGGACGTGTCGGGCTGTCCGGCCGGGCCGACCGTGATCCAGCGCATTGTGCCCTGCCCGACGTCACTGCGGACCTCGAAACCGAGGACGTCGCGGTAGAAGGTGAGCGAGGCGTCCGGGTCGGTGTGCGGCAGAAAGCTCGTGTGAATGGTGATGTCCATGCCGAGCAGGCTAGAAGGAGCCCGCTCGTGTGTGCTTCTCAATTCCTGATCGATCTTCCGTGCCGCGCAACCAGTTCCAGCCTCCACCGAACCGGGACACACCACCCGAGCCGTAGCGCGACGGCGCGAGCGCCGCTGGAGCCATGCTGCTGCCAGGACGGCCCCTCACTCCGTGGTTCGCAGCCGTGCATGACATCCGCTCGGTGTCACTCATAAGGTGGACGACCGCGTGATTATCTCGGAAGGCCAGGATCAGCACCGGGAACTCCCTGGCCATCGGAACGCAGGTTGTTGAAGCGTTCTGACGATCCTTCACCGCTGAACGTCTCTCAAAACCGGATGGAACAGTCCATATTCCGGCGACATCGCCGCCCACATCACGCTCATCCAGCCCCTCTTCGCCATACAAGCCGTCGCCCACCATCCAGGGCCACGCTCCCACGCTCCACCACGACAGGACTACTGGGACTGGGCCGCATGATCGTGTTACGAGGCCTTAAGCGATTCTGCAGCTGTAACCAAGGACGCGCCCAGTAGGACTACGTCCTTGATGAGGAATTGCCCCGCGAGCGACAACTGGGGCTCTCGGCCCCGCTCCCGCACCTGCCATGCTTCTGGCGTGGTGATCAGAAAACTGAGTGTGACGGCGAACATGCCGGCGGCGAGCAAACTACCAGTTGCCGATACCCTTGGCGCCCAACGCCCGGTCGACACCATCCCGCCGATTGCGATCTCAGTAAGCCCGATGACCCTGGCAAGCTTCTTCTCGCCAAGCATTTTTAGCGGTTGCCTCATCAGCGGACTTGAAACAATCAAAGGGCGGATGTTTTCGACTTCGTAGGACTCGAATTTCAACCGTCCGATACTGAGGAGGTTGAGCGCGAGGCCGTACCGGGACGCGATCATTCCTCCGGAGTACAGTCCGCCGGACGTGGGGCGCCTGGTCATGGAATTCTCCTCTCGTCTCTCACTGTGCCCCCAAAATCTGGCCATGGAGGCCACAGCATTTCACCCATCCCTGTGCCTTATCGACCAGCGCGGTCTTACCGCAACCACACCATGCGCCAACCTCAGTCAGGCCTGCTCCCCTCCACAGCTCGCCATGCTGGGAACATTCGCGCGCACCACATGATCTGCTTTCCCATCATGCCAACGACTCGTCCATCTGGCATCACGGTGGATTGCTCTCCGCGGTGATGACTGCACATCCAAGGCCGGTGTGGGGCAAAAGACTCGCGGCGACCGGCGCCGGTCGACCAGCTGACAAGAAAAGCACTCCACGCTCAGCTCACCGTTACAGACCGCTCGCTGCGGCTGCTCCATACGTGCGCAACCACTGCAATCAGACGCCTTCACAAAAGGACGAATAAAGGGAAACGGCTACAAAAGCACCTCTTAAAACTACTAGCCATCGATACGCTATGAAGAGGTTTCCTGAGCGCTCGTAACACAATCTTGTGACCTCAGGCTCTATCACGGCAGCTGTAGTTCCGATCACAGCTGGTCGTGGAGGTGGTGTCGTTGCTGGTGGCAGGCTGTCGCGACGGCTTGATGGTGGCGGCGCCAGGCTGTCCAGTGGAGGACGTGGTCGCGGTCCTGGACAGGCAGCGGGAGTACAAGGGCTCGTAGGAGGCGTACGAGTTCTGGGCAGGTGAGCGGGACGAGGCGGACCGGGCCGTCCGGGGCAGTCTTCGTGGTGGCGGCAAGGGTGAGCGCGAGGACGGCGGAGGCGACAAGGGAGAACACCGACCAGCGCATCCAGGAGTCCAGCAGGTCACCTGCCCCTGATCGAGGCCGGTGAAGCTCTTGCCGAGTTGGAAGGTCTCCTCGATCTTCCAACGACGGCAGATCACCTCAATGAGGGCGCCCAGGGCGACGTCGCCGGGGGTCCAGCAGCGGAAGTAGGACACCTCGCCGGTGTAGCGGTGCTACCGCGCCACCAGCACGCTCGTCCCGTTCCCGTTCCCGTTCCCGTTCCCGTTGCTGTCGCTGTCGCTGTCGCTGTCGGGGGTGTGTACTCGCGGGTTCCTTTCGTGCCGTGCCCGGGCGCCTGGCGCATCCACTGTCCGGGGCGCACTTTGTTGATCAGTTGGCGGGCCTCCCACCTGTGGCCGGCGCCGTCGATGACCTGGTGCGTCGCGGCCACACCAACCGCGTAGCCCAGCCCCAGTGACCGGATGCCCCGCTGTAGTTCCCGCCCGCAGTACACCTCGTCGGCGGCGAACCGGCGCGCGTCGATCCCGGCCGCGAGCGCGTCGGCAACCATGGACAGTGCTTGCTGCGGCTTGGTGGCGAACGTGATCTCCTCCGGGACCCCGGCCATCTCGCGACGTTCCTCGTCCTCGGCCCAGTCCGCCGGGAGGTACAGCATCCGGTCGATGGCTACGCGCGTCGTCGCGGTGACCACCGCCAGGTGGACCGCGACCTGGCACAGTCCCACCCCGCCCAGCGCGCCCGAGTACTGGTGGCCCGCGCCCACGCAGTCCGCCGAGAACTTCGCGTCCCCGGTCTCGTCCACCACCAACACCACCTCGTGACCAGCGAGTTCACCGATCACCAGACGGGCGAGCTCCTGGCGGGCCCGCTCGTGATCGAACCGGGCCCTCGACAACAGGTGCTGCAGCCGATGCGGCCCGCAATGCCCCAACGCCTGCTCGAGCGTCCAGCAGTTCCGCGTGTCCACTTCCAACAGCAACCCCGCGACCAGCTCCGCCGTCGTCGCGCGGGGCTCACGCCGCATGAAGCAGCCGGCGATCGCATCCATTACCGTCCCGAACACCCGGCCCCATGCCTGCTTGGCTATCGTGACCTCCGCGGCCACCTGTTCCTGACGACTCGTCACAAAGCACCATGATCACGGTGGCCGTCCTCCTACTGTCCCCACCCCCGACAAGCTGCTGACCAGCCAAGACGCCGGAACTATAGCTGCCGTGGCTGAACTGCGGTGTCTCGCGGTCGAACGTCAACCAGACCGACGTCAACACCCCTTCCGCCAGCCCAGTCGTTACGCCCAGCTGAGCTGCGAAAGCCCGTCGAGGGGTACTTCACAGCCCAGCCGATCGCGAAGATCAACAGATGGACTGACGCCGGTGACTGGACAATCGCCGTGATCACCGACCTGTTCGCCGCGCCCATCTGAGCGAGCATTCCTACCCCTACTCGCCGCCTGATGGCGGTTCGTCTTTGTCGTCGGCGTGGGCCAGGAGGTGGTCGCGGAGTGCGCGGGCCGTGTCCGAGAGATCGCGGTCGCTGGTGAAGCAGGCGACCAGCCGCCGGTCCGCCCATGGTTCGGCCAGGGGGATGGCGGCCAGGGTGCCGCTGGCGAGTCGGCGCCGCACGCTGTACCAGGGCAGGATGGCGATGCCGATTCCCCCGGCCACGGCGTGACAGGCCGCGTCGATGCTGGGCAGCCGGACGCGATACCTCAGCTGGGTACCCAGCGGCTGGGCGTGTGTCTCCAGGTGCTCTTGCAACGGGTTGGCGACGTTCAGGGCGACGAACGCGCGGCCGAGCACGTCTGCGTACGGTACCCGGGACAGGCGGGCCAGCGGGTCGTTAGGGAGGGTGACGACCATCAGCGGATCCGGGCGGACCACCCGGGTTTCCAGCCGCCCGAGTTCGACGGAGTCGGCGACGATTCCGATATCGGCGCGGCGTTCGGCCACGGCCGCGATAATGCGGTGGCTCGGGCGTTCCTCCAGGTCGATGCGGGCGTGGGGGTACTGGGCGAGAAACGAGACGGCGGCGGCGGGCATGAGGCTCTCAGTGGCGGCGGTGTTGGCCTGGACGCGGACGGTGGCGCCGTGTCCCTGCGCGTACTCGTCCAGTTCCGTGCGCAGCTGGCCGACCGCGTGGCACACGGACCTGGCGTGGCGGAGCAGCACTTGTCCTGCCGGCGTGAGGGCGACTCCGCGGCGGCCACGGTCGAAGAGCGTCACGCCCAGTGTGTGCTCCAGGCCGCGGATGCGCTCGCTGGCCGAGGGCAGCGACAGCCGGGCGCGGGCCGCGCCGTGCGTGATACTGCCTGTCTCCGCGACCGCCGTCACGAGGTCGAGATCGATGAGGTCCACTGACAGTCCCTGCTTTGGTGATACGGGGCTCAGCCAGCGATGTGGCCGACGACAAGACCGCCCAGTCCTTCCAGGCCGCCGTCACACTCGCAACCCTGCTGATGTGGGCCTGACGTTTGACGACAGGCTCTAG